>NZ_JADYXA010000060.1:0-16732 GCF_015864495.1 Pseudoalteromonas sp. SWYJZ98
AGTAAGACCTTTACCAGCCTGAAGTTCAGCTAATGCTTTGTTGAAATCGAAAGATTGAGTCATGTGTCACTCCTGTTTTCTTAATAATACTGAAATGACACAGATTTCTAAACACTACCAATTACTTCGCTATTTGCGAGTTCATTTAACCTTTCATACAAATTCGGTAGTTCGTGTTCCGCAATTGGCTTACTAAAATAATAACCTTGCACAATGAAGCAATTATTATTTTGTAAAAACTGCATCTGCTCTATTGTCTCAACCCCTTCTGCAACCACGTCTAGCTTTAACTTTTGCGCCATGGCAATAATAGCTGCAGTGATTTCCATATCATTCGTATCCTCTGGGATATCTTTTACAAATGAACGGTCAATTTTCAATATATCAACCGGGAATCGTTTTAAGTAACTGAGCGACGAATAACCTGTACCAAAGTCATCAATAGAAATAGATATACCTAATGCTTTAAGCTCGTGCAATTGTGTAATGGCTGCCTCTACATTACCCATTAGCATGCTTTCGGTAAGCTCTAAGTGAAGGCGCTTTGCTGAAACACCCGACTTAATTATCATTTTGCTCAGCGTTGTAACTAAGCTTGAGTCTTTAAACTGGCGGGCCGATAAGTTTATCGATATATTATTTTCTAGACCTTGTTCTGCTAATCTTACGGCAAAATCACAGGACTCTTGAAGCACCCATTCGCCTAATTCAACTATAAGGCCTGTCGCCTCAGCAATAGGAATAAATTTATCTGGAGGGATTACGCCTTCAGCTGGGTGGAACCATCTTAATAACGCTTCATAGCCAACAACTTGATGAGTACGGCTATCAACTTGAGGTTGATAGTAAACTACAAATTGCTTTTCTTTGAGCCCTATACGTAGCTCATTTTCGATAAATAAACGTTCATTTGCGGCTGCGTTTAATTCTTGGCTATAAAAGTGGAATGTATTACGCCCTTTTGCTTTTGCCTCATACATTGCCAAATCAGCATGTTTGAGTAACTGATCTTCCTCTAAGCTATCGTAAGGAGCCATAGTTATACCAATACTTGCACTGACAATAACTTCATTACTACCTAATTTTATAGGCACATTGAGTGTTTTTTGGATTGTATTGGCAACATCAGCCGCATGAGCTTGGCTTTCTATTCCACTTAGCAATACTGCAAATTCATCACCACCTAAGCGCGCTATGGTGTCCTCAGCTCGTAAACGTTTTTTAAGTCTGTTTGCCACTTCAATTAATAATTGATCGCCAGCATCGTGGCCTAATGTGTCGTTAATACGCTTAAATTCGTCTAAATCAAAATAAAACAAAGAAAATGCATAATGCCCGCGCTC
Source organism: Pseudoalteromonas sp. SWYJZ98 (assembly GCF_015864495.1). Taxonomy (NCBI): domain Bacteria; kingdom Pseudomonadati; phylum Pseudomonadota; class Gammaproteobacteria; order Alteromonadales; family Pseudoalteromonadaceae; genus Pseudoalteromonas; species Pseudoalteromonas sp. SWYJZ98. Next base: position 1,344 of record NZ_JADYXA010000060.1, read on the forward strand.
TGCTAATGCCATTGATTTACGCAATTGCATTCTAAAAAACGTTCTGTTGGCAAGGCCCGTAAGGGTGTCAAAGTAAGCTAGTTGTTCCATTTTACGCTGGCTTTCTTTTACAAACGAAATATCTTGTGCTGATGCTACATAACTGGTTATTTCACCGCCCTCTTCACGAATTGGCGAAACACTTAAAGACACCCAAATTGGCTCTTTATTTAAACCCGCTATTAATGTGTCCCCGCGCCAGTAATTACGACTGCGTAAATCTATGTCTATATCTTCAACTAAAATAGACATTTCTGAGGCAATAATACTAAGTAATGGCGCTCTATTAAAATGACTTTCTGGATAGCCAGTCATTTCGAGCATTTTGGGGTTTACGTACTCAATGACAAAATTTTCATCGGTGATCACAACCCCAGTGCCCGAGAACGCTACCGCTTTAGATAAACGATTAGCTGCTTTTTCAGCAATTTCTTTTTCTGTAATTCTTTGGTTTAAACCATCAATAAGCTTGCGGATTTCTACCGTCATGTCTCTAAATGAGCCATTAAGGGTACCAATCTCATCTTTGTTTTCTGGCGGAAACTCAGTTGTTAACTGACCTTTACCAAAGCTTGTTACTGCATAAACTAAAGTATGTAAACGGCGAAGTACTAGTTGATAAAGCGCCTGATGTAGCAATAAGGCAACTAATATTGCGTATAAAATAAAGAGTCCAAAAAACTTCAGTTTTAAATCTTGTAACGCAGATAACGTTGATGAACGTTTTTTATAAACCCCTATGTACCAATCTAAATCATCAATTTTACGAATATTAATAATGTGAGCTTCATCATTTTGTTCAAATGAATTGGCATACTCTGGTAACTTGACCGCAATTGCATCGTCAATAATTGACTGCAGTTCTGGGTTTACAAATTCGTTAGTAGCGAGTGCTTTATTGTCACTACCGTAGTCAGCTAATAATGCAGGGTTTAGATTGGGATGGGCTAACAATTGCCCTTTACTATCAAATACAAGTAAGTGTTTTTCTTTATCGCCAACAGGTAAAAATGAAATAAGTTTGTTAAGGGAAATATCGCTTCCCGTTACACCTAAAAACTCGTTATCAACATACACCGGCACTAGTAAGCTAATAACCCACTTTCGCCATACTGTATCGTAATAAACTTTTGACCATGCAGGCTCTCGCTCTGACCCCAGCATACTTTTAATAGATTTGTACGTTGACCCTTGAGTAACTCTAAACTCGGCTGGCGCATTTAATGCCCAGTTTGGAGGAGAAACACGAATGAAATCGTCATCGGTAATTAAATAAAAGTTAAAAAAGTCGTGTACCAGAGTCGGAGAAATTATACGCCATAACATTTCGGAATCATTAAATAGGCGTTTATAAAAAGGAGAGTAATTTTGCTGTGGTAAAAATGCTGCTGATAATCCATCAGCCGAGGCACTTCGAATCGTACCATCGCTATTAAACTGTAACTGTGATTTATTACTTAAATTAATTGGTAAATTAGATTGAAATAGCTGCTCTGTCACTACGTTATTGGCTTGCTGAGCTATATTTATTTTTGTTTTAATACGTTCATTAAACTGCTTCACTAATAAATCTGTAGAGCTTTTTAACACCTCATGCTCTTCAAAAACAAGTTGCTTCTCTTCAGATTTAAGCATTAAAGCAGCCGCACACACCCCTGCTATTAAACAAATAGCAGATATAAGTAGTGAAAGTTTTACACTTAAAGAATTAAATCCAAAACGCGATGGAGGGCGTCTGTAAACCACAGGTCAACCTTAATTATTAATAATTGTTATTATTTGAACCAGTTTACGAAATATATCAGATCTGACTTAATATTTATAAATTATTTGTTAAATATCACTAAAAACTAATTATGACCAAATAAATAGCGCTTTGCGCTTATTTAGCAACGTATCGTTATTGACATTGTTAGTAACTCTCCATACATTAACTGCATGAAACTATTTATCTCTCGCACTTTTTTTTCGTTTTTTAGCTTCTTTATATAAAAGAGGCTTCCCTGTTTGTGAGATAAAATCAATCGAATAGTAAAGCCTCCCAACTGGGAGGCTTTTTTGTTTTTGCTGTGTAGTAACAGCCTACTTTTGGAATGAGGATACCAAAATGACAAATGATGTATTAAATGCACTAAGACACGATATAAATGAAATAGACTCCGACTTACTGGTGTTATTAGCTAAACGCCGTCGCATTAGCCACGGCGTGGTTGAATACAAAATCGCGAACAATAAGCCAATTCGCGATGAAGCACGTGAACTCGCGCTTCTAGAAAAATTGATTGGTTATGGTAAATCACTGGGGTTAGATGCTTACTACGTAAATAATGTGTTTCAAACTATTTTGGAAGATTCAGTTTTACACCAACAAGCAATGCTGCAAAAAAACCTTAATCCAGATGCACTGAGTGAAACACATCGTGTTACTTACTTAGGTGGTCAGGGTTCTTATAGCCAGCTTGCATGTCATAAATACTTTAGTCGCCGCCCTGGTAAATTAATTGAAATTGGCTGTACATCGTTTGACGACATAACAGGTAAAGTAGAAAACGGCCAAGCTGATTTTGGTTTATTACCGATTGAAAACACAAGCTCTGGTAGTATTAACGAGGTATTTGACTTATTACAGCACGCACAAGTCTCGATTGTTGGAGAAGTCACTCACAGTGTAGAGCATTGCTTACTCGCAAACCCTGATACTGAACTTAGCCAACTGACAAAAGTATTTGCACATCCACAACCATTTGCGCAGTGCAGCCGCTTTTTACAAGGCTTAGGTGATTTACAACACGAAACATGTGACTCTACATCAAGTGCATTACAATCAGCTCTGAACACACCAAATAGTGCTGCAATTGGCTCTGCTCAAGCAGGAAAAAATGTCGGCCTCGAAGTCATCAAATCAAATCTTGCTAATCAAAGCGAAAACCATAGCCGCTTTATTGTTGTTGCGCGTAAACCTCTGCAAGTGTCTAACCAAATTCCAACTAAAACTAGTTTAATCATGTCGACAAAACAGCAAGCGGGCTCACTAGCCGATGCGTTAATGATTTTTAAACAACATAAGATTAATTTAGTAAAACTTGAGTCGCGCCCAACTCCAGGCAATCCGTGGGAAGAAGTGTTTTATGTAGATCTTGAAGCAAACTTAGCTGATAGCCAAGTAAAAGAAGCGCTAGAAGAGCTTAAAGAACACACTCAATATGTGCGTATTCTAGGCTGCTACCAAAGCGAATCATTGCAGGCAGTAAGCGTTAATACTTAATCCACACTTTCATAAACTAAAAAGGGCCGATATCGGCCCTTTTTAGTAAAAAGTGATAAGTATTAGTCTAGCACTTTTGAATCATTTGCTTTATTTAATAAGCTTCGGCTTTGTGTTAAAAAGTGCTCTGTTGAGTCAGAAAAGTAAACTTTCGCCTGCGCAAAAGAATCAATAAGCGCTGCTTTATCTCCTGCTTTTAATTTTTCCAATGTACTTGCAAAAGTGTCTTGGTACTGTGCGAGTAGGCTCTCTACATCATCGAATTGCGCTAACATAATATCTGAGTACAACTCCGGCGACTGCGCAAATAAACGCCCTACCATCATTAGCTCTAGTTGATATATAGGTGACGAGCAACTACGTAACTCTTCTAGTGTATGACTTTGTTTTGCTAAAAACTGTCCGTACACAAATGTTGTTAAATGGCGCATTACCTGAATAATTTGCATTGCTTCGTCGTGCTTTTTAGCATCAAGCTCAACAAGCTGACAACCCCATACTTGTAACTGCTGTAACAAGCCTTTTGCCGCTTGGTGATCTCGCCCTTCACATACAACGACTGTTTGTTTTACCCAGTGTGATATGTCAGGGCCAAACATAGGATGCAAACCAACCACAGGGCCACTATGCGCGGCTTTTAGTGCTTTAATAGGCGATTGCTTTACCGATGTAATATCAACTAGTAAACAGTCATCATCTAGTTTAGGTAACTTAGCAACTACTGCGTCCAATGCATTAATTGGTACGCTAATCATTACTAGCTTGGCACCTTTTAAAATATTTTGCGCATCGTTTTGCTGATCTTTATCTAAAACTTTAACTTCGTAACCTGAGCGAATAAACTGCTGAGCAAATAGCTGCCCCATAGCACCTTGGCCACCTACAATAACAATTGGCGAAAGTTCTGGCGCTGCACATGCAAGTTTTGCTTGTTGGTTTTGATAGGCTTCTCGCATCATGCGTCTTAGTATATCTTCAACGAGATCGGGGCTTACATTTTGATTTATTGCTTCTTGTCTTCTTGCCGCTAATAGCTCTGCTTCACGATTAGGTGCATGTAAAGGCGCGCCTGTTTGTTGTTTTATCTCACCAATTTTTTGCGTAATACCATTACGTTTAGCGAGTAAGGCAACAAGTTGTGCGTCGCATTCATCTATACCTTCTCTCAGCTGTGCTAAATCACTTATGTCAGCCACGTTCATACCACCTTAAAAAACAAATAACGTAAATATAAATTTACATAAAAGTAAACTAATCAATACGATAAATACTAACAGGATCAGCTAACTGATAAAAGGCTAAAGCTTAAATTTTACTAATGAGGATTGAGAATTGAGAATTGAGAAAATAATATTCTAAAACCAAAACGGGTTGCAACCCGAAGGATGCAACCCGTTTTTTTGCGTTGATAAACAGCGCGTATTAGTTAAGTTTTTCTCTAATACGTGCAGATTTACCAGAACGCTCACGTAGGTAGTAAAGCTTAGCACGGCGAACTGCACCGCGACGCTTAACTGCTACGCTATCAATAAGAGGGCTGTGCGTTTGGAATACACGCTCAACACCTTCACCGTTCGAAATTTTACGAACTGTGAATGCTGAGTGAAGACCACGATTACGCTTAGCGATTACAACACCTTCAAAGGCCTGTAGACGCTCTTTAGCACCTTCTTTTACTTTTACCTGTACAACCACTGTATCACCAGGGCCAAATGCAGGTACGTCTGTTTTAAGCTGCTCATCTTCAAGCGCTTTAATAATATTTTGGTTTACTTTTGCCATTATGTTTCTCACTTTCCTAGGTGTAACTGTCTTCTAGCCACAAGCTTTTTGGTACTCTTGCTGAAATTCTGCGAGTAATACCGCTTGCTCCTCAGTCAGAGCTAGGTTATGCAACAAGTCAGGACGTCGTAACCAAGTTCTACCTAATGACTGCTTAAGCCGCCACTTTGCTATCTCTTGGTGGTTTCCGCTGAGTAATACAGCAGGAACCTGTTTGTCGTCCAATGTTTCTGGTCGTGTATAGTGTGGACAATCTAACAAGCCATCCGAAAACGAATCTTGTTCTGCTGACTGGTTATGACCTAACACACCTGGCACTAATCGCGCTACTGCGTCAATTAATGTCATGGCAGGTAGTTCACCACCACTCAAAATAAAATCACCAATTGACCATTCTTCGTCAACATATGATTCTATTATTCTCTCATCTATACCTTCATAGCGACCGGCAATCAAAATCAGTTTATTAGAGTTAGCGAGTTCGCTAGCGCCCTGCTGATCAAGTTTGCGCCCTTGCGGAGACATATAAATTACTTTAGCGCCATCACCAGCTGCTTTTTTAGCTTCGGCAATCGCTTTTTTTAATGGCTCAACCATCATTAACATACCTGGTCCGCCCCCATAAGGACGGTCATCTACGGTTCTATGCTTATCTAAAGCGTAGTCTCGCGGATTCCAACAGTTAAAATCAATTAAACCATTTTTTACTGCGCGACCGGTAACACCTTGGTCTGTAATAGCGTCAAACATGTCTGGAAAAAGGCTTATCACCCCTACCCATAATGAACTAGTTTGCGTCATTAAAACCCTGGTTCCCAATCTACGGTAATTTCTTTTGCGTCGTATTTAACTTCTTTAATAACTGAATCAGTTAAAAAAGGAATCAAACGTTCAGCTTGACCAAATGCGTCTTTACTGTTTGCTTTCACAACTAGTACGTCATTTGACCCTGTCTCCATAAGGTCATCAACAATGCCTAAGCTATAACCTTTATCGGTTACAACAGACATGCCAATGAGATCTCGCCAATAGAACTCACCTTGCGGAAGTTCTGGTAAATGCGCTGCATCCATTGAGATTTCAGCATGGGTATAAGCCATTGCTTCGTCTCGGTCGTTTATCTGCGCAAATTTAGCGATAAAGCCTTTGTTGTGGCGACGCCAGTCGACCACTTCTAAGGACTGCCATTTACCTTGCTGCCCTATCAACCACGGGCTGAAATCGAAGATCCCTACGGGATCATCAGTAAATGAATGTACCTTAAGCCAGCCCTTTATACCATATGGGGCACCGAGCTTTCCTACGACAATTATTGATGAGGTGTTCTCTTGACTCATGGTTACACTTACGCCTATTAAGCCGCTTTACGAGCGTCTTTTACTAACTTAGCTACGCGATCTGAAAGAGATGCGCCCTGACCTACCCAGTGTTCAACACGTGGTAAATCTAAACGAATTTTTTCTTCTTGACCTGAAGCAATTGGGTTAAAAAAGCCTACTTTCTCGATGAAGCGACCGTCACGCGAGAAACGGCTATCCGCAACCACAATTTGATAGAAAGGGCGTTTTTTAGCGCCACCACGTTGCAAACGAATAGTTACCATACCGTCCTCTATAAAGATTGACTGTTTTCATTAATAAGATTTACTCCCCAGAATGGGGAGCTGGGGAATTGTACGAGTTTTTGGCAATAACGCAAGTAAGAAGTGAAGCAAAAAGACAGTTTAGTAGGTTAAACCGTGATCTCAACGACAAATTAGGGTTAAAGGTGTATTACATGCATAATTTATTCAACAAAAAAGGAGCTATTTGCTCCTTTAAATATGATTCGCTATTGTTTTAAAAAATAACTCAAAAGTATTTTTTAAAACTTAGGACCACCGCCACCCATCATCCCAGGTGGTAACATGCCTTTCATACCGCGCATCATTTTAGTCATGCCGCCTTTACCTTTCATCTTTTTCATCATTTTTTGCATTTGCGTAAACTGCTTAAGCAACTTATTAATCTCTTGTACTTGTGTGCCAGAGCCTGCTGCTATGCGTTTTTTACGCGAACCTTTAATGATTTCTGGACGTGCGCGCTCTTTTTTAGTCATTGAGCTAATAATAGCTTCCATTTGGATAAATGTTTTGTCACCCATTTGGCCTTTAACAGCATCTGGTAAGTTAGACATACCAGGGAGCTTATCAAGCATCGACATCATGCCACCCATATTTTTCATTTGCTTTAATTGATCAGCAAAGTCGTCAAGGGTAAAACCGGCACCTTTAAATACTTTTTCAGCAACTTTGGCAGCTTGCTCTTTATCTACTTTCATTTCGACTTCTTCGATTAATGAAAGTACATCACCCATACCTAAAATACGCGACGCTATACGGTCTGGATGAAAAGGCTCTAGTGCGTCAGTACGCTCACCCACACCCATAAATTTAATTGGTTTGCCTGTGATATGACGAATAGATAAAGCAGCACCACCACGTGCATCACCATCGGTTTTTGTTAATATTACACCGGTTAGTGGCAGGGCTTCGTCAAATGCTTTAGCTGTATTTGCCGCATCTTGACCCGTCATTGCATCAACAACGAATAAAGTTTCAATTGGGTTGATTGCTTTGTGAAGATCTTTAATCTCGTCCATCATGTTGCTGTCAACATGTAAACGACCTGCGGTATCAACAAGTACTACATCTATAAATTTCTTTTTAGCATGAGAAATTGCAGCGTTTGCAATATCCACTGGCTTTTGCGAAATATCACTTGGAAAGAAATCAACGTCAACTTCTGTAGCAAGCGTTTCTAGCTGTTTAATCGCAGCAGGGCGATAAACATCGGCACTTACTACAAGCACTGATTTCTTTTTGCGTTCTTTTAAAAACTTAGCAAGCTTAGCTACACTGGTGGTTTTACCCGCACCTTGCAGACCCGCTACCATAACAACGGCTGGCGGTTGTGCATTTAGGCTTAGCTCTTCATTGGCCTCACCCATTGCTTTTTCTAGTTCTTCACGCACTATTTTTATAAATACTTGGCCTGGGCTTAAGCTTTTTGTAACTTCAACCCCAACTGCACGTTCTTTAACTTGTTTTACAAACTCGCGAACAACAGGCAGTGCCACATCGGCTTCTAAAAATGCCATACGCACTTCGCGAAGTGTGTCTTTTATGTTGTCTTCAGTCAGACGGCCACGGCCACTGATATTTTTTAAGGTTTTACCTAATCGTTCTTGGAGGTTCTCAAACATGTAACGGTTCCGATAAGACGTTTATATCAATCCATTAAAATTTTACGGTTAGTTTGATTTTCAATTAACCAGGATTGACTTATTAAGTTTCAATTAAAAGTAGTATACCGTATATGGCGTCTTACAATACAGTGTTCAAGTGCACCTTGTTGAGTTTCTTTTTTTAAGGTCTATGCATTTGCTTTGCTATAAAATACAATGGCTATATAACAACAAGGATTATTTTGTCTCAAATTAAGTGGCCCAAGCACAATGCTGATTATTAGTTTAACTATTATTGCCAGTTTATTTTATGTGTTAGCAACGTCTCACGTGCTCTCACGCCTGTTTCATCAACAAGGCCCTAGCCAAAAGGTAACCGTCATATTGAGCACGGTTGCTATAGTGGCGCATATGCTGCTGTTAGTTAACTCTGTTTTTAGATCCGATGGTCAAGACTTAAGTATTGTAAACGTCTCCCTTTTAACATGCTGGGTTATTGTAGTTTCAGTAACAGCTGTGTCGCTAAAGTTCCCTGCCACTTTATTATTGCCCGTTGTTTATGGTTTTGGTGCTTTACTTACAATTGCCAGTTTATTTATTCCTCATCATATTTTACTGCAAAGCATTAATATTGAGGTTGGCTTAGTAACACACATTTCTTTATCCCTATTGGCCTACTGTATTTTAATTATTGCTACTTTATATGGTGTACAGTTCTACTTTATTGATAAACGTTTAAAACGTAAAGATTTAGCAATTGTGCATAGTCACCTTCCGCCTTTGATGGTTGTTGAGCGCCAGCTTTACCAACTTCTTAATTTAGGCACCATATTACTCACGTTCGCATTACTCTCGGGGTTTGTATTTCTTGATGGGATGTTTGCTAAAGAGTTCATTCATAAAACGATATTGTCGTTAGTTGCGTGGGCTATTTTTGCCATTGTAGCCATCGGGCATATGAAAAAGGGTTGGCGCGGTAAACCTGTGGTTATTACCATCATGGTCGCTGCATTTGTCCTCACACTCGCATATTTTGGCAGCCGTTTCATACAAGAAGTGATACTAAATAAGTTTTAACTTGACTCTGCTTGCTCACTCTAGCTTAATACGCATTGATTTATAAGAAAAGGATCCATCGTTGGACGACATATCGACAAGTACCCTATTTATCATTTTAGGTTTTTTGGTGCTTTTTTCTGCTTATTTTTCTGGTTCAGAAACCGGAATTATGTCAATCAATCGTATACGCCTGCGACACCTCGCTAAAGAGGATCATCGTGCAGCTAAACGAGTCAGTAAATTACTTAGCCGTCCAGATAGGCTCATCGGTTTAATCTTAATTGGAAATAACCTTGTCAATATAGCTGCAGCTCAAGTTGCTACCATTATAGGTATTCGCCTTTACGGTGACCTTGGTATTGCTATCGCTACGGGTGTGTTAACTTTAGTCGTGCTTATATTTGCCGAAGTAACACCTAAAACTCTTGCTGCCCTCTATCCTGAAAAAGTTGCTTTTCCAAGCTCAATAATACTTAAAGGGTTACTAAAAATTCTTTTTCCTTTTGTTGTTATCGTTAACTGGATGACCAACGGGATATTGCGATTATTTGGTATTAGTGCCGCTCAAATCGACGAGCACAGCATGAGCAAAGAAGAATTAAAAACAGTGCTCAATGAGTCAGGCGCACTTATCCCTGCTCGCCATCAAAGTATGCTGACCTCAATTTTAGATTTAGAGCAAGTAACCGTTGAAGATATCATGATCCCACGTAACGAAATTGTGGCTATTGATATTAACGATGATTGGAAACTAATTAGTCGTCAGCTTACCCATGCACAACATACTCGCGTGTTATTGTATCGCGACAATATAGATGACGCAGTAGGCTTTATTCACTCTCGAGATGCACTTCGTCTACTTACAAAAGAGCAATTTGATAAACCATCTTTGCTGCGTGCTGTACGCGAAATTTACTTTATCCCAGAGGGAACATCACTTAACACTCAGCTGTTAAAATTTCAGCAGTCTAAAGAGCGTATTGGCTTAGTAGTAGACGAGTATGGTGATATTCAAGGTTTAGTAACGCTTGAAGATATTTTAGAAGAAGTTGTTGGCGATTTTACAACTACACAAACTCGTACGCCAAGCGAAGAAGTAGAAACACAAACCGATGGCTCTTGTATTGTAGATGGCGGCGCTAACGTACGCGATTTAAATAAAGAAATGGGTTGGGATTTTCCGTTAGACGGCCCTAAAACTCTGAGCGGCTTAATTGTTGAATACTTAGAAGATATTCCCGATGCAAATATTAGTTTACGTATTGCGGGGTACCCTATTGAAGTACTCGAAGTAAAAGAGAATATGATAAAACAGGTGAAGATACTGCCGAATAAGCGTTCTCGCTAGTTCTCACTAAGTAAAAAGGAGCCGATTGGCTCTTTTTTATATCCATTAATAACTTTCTAGCCAAATATAAGGCGTTCAAACCAACCTTTATCAAGCTCGTCTTCACAGCGTTTTAATTGCGCACCATAACGGCTCGCTCTGTGTTTAACTTTGTTTGCGACACCCATTAACCACTTTTTCTTTTTATATGTGCCACGCTTATAACCACCCCAACCTTCATGATAATTAAGGTATTGTGCGTAAGCATCCCATTTAGAGATTTTATTTACTTTATGCGTTTTATAAACAAACCACGCCATAAAGTCGATTGCATCGTCAAAGTCGTCTCTATCAGCACCATTGTTGCCTGTTTCACGAATATAATCTGACCATGTTGGTGTTTTAGCCTGTGAATAACCATAGGCATCACTTGCGCGACCGGTTGGAATTATCCATAAGAAGTACTCCATAGGTGGAGCCGCATCATGCTTAAAAGAGCTTTCCTGGTACATCATACTCATGAGTACATGCTTAGGAGAGCCCCATTTTTCTTGCGCGTCTTTTGCGTCAAAATACCAATCAGGTTTTTCTTCAAAGATTTTGCATAGATCGTTAGGTTGTTTCGGAGGCGCTGTAGCACAACCAGCTAAAGTAATGGCAAGAGATAAAATAATTGCATTTTTTTTCATTTTTCTAAGATCTCACAGAACTTTTTTAAAAAGTGTGGGTCTGACTCAATGAATGCAGCAGTACAGCATTAGTTCATCCCTGAATATATATTTACGCAGCCTACTTAGGCTGCGTTTTTTTGCTTAAATTTTACTAAGTATTAAGATTATTTACCGCCAAAATACGCATCTAAAAAGGCGGTAAATGACTGGGTATCTGCTTGCTCAATTGCAGTTTGTGCTTCGTTAGACTCTACAACTTGTTGTTCCAGCCAAGGCTTTAAAAACTCACTGTAATCAGTGTCAGCGTGACTTTGTTTGTATTTATTAGCCAGTGCTAGTGCAAAGTGACCGTTGTCTAAACCAGACTCTTTTAATTGCGACACGTAACGTCCAGAATAAGTAAGCTCTGGATTATGCACCCACGTTGCCATGCGCTTTATAGTATCGGAGTAATAATTAACACCATAAGCATTATCCATCCATTTAGCGACATCAGTGAGCTGTGCAAATATTTCATCGCCCCACGACTGAAAACTACGCTGTGTGTTATTAAAGTTAAGCATTAGCCCTTCTTCTCGACCTTGATTGACTACTGTGTCGAGGTTTTCAGTACTGCGTGCTTGTTCTTTCCAATCCATTGGAGCTGAATCTTTTAATAAACAATACGTTAAAAACACATCTAAAAAGTGAATTTGCTCAATATCAATACCCACTTCGCTAAACGGGTTAACGTCTAACGCGCGAATTTCTACATATTCAATGCCTGCTCGAAGCAATGCATCCGTTGGCGTTTCGCCACTTTTAGCATTACGCTTAGGACGAATTGGCGAGTAAAATTCGTTTTCAATCTGCAGAATATTTTTATTTAATTGTTTAGGGTTTTCACTCTTATAGTCATCAAGATCACCATAAATTTCTGATGGTGTGTTGATTGCTTTTTTAAGACCTGCAACATATTCATCTAACGAGTTATACATTACGCGTAGTGACGACTGGGCGCTATTTGTATAACCTAAATTGCCTAAACGCAGTGCCGTACCAACTTCTAAGTAAAGCGTACCTTTACCTAGTTTTTTAAATGGTAAATCGGTTTTTCGACCTTGTAAAAATGAGTTACATAATGCTGGTGATGCACCAAACATGTAACTTATTAGCCATAGTTCGCGTTTAAAGTTACGAATAAGCGCTAAATAACCCTCTGAAATAAAATCTTGAAGGCTTGCATTACTTTGTTGTAACGAGTGAAGCGACTGCCAAAGCGTATCTGGAAATGAAATATTAAAGTGAACGCCTGCAATTGCTTGCATCATACTACCGTAGCGATTTTTTAATCCTTCACGGTATAGTGTTTTCATTTTGCCTGTATTAGAACTACCAAATTGAGCTAAAACAATATCATCTTGGTGTTCAATAAAGCATGGCATACTGATAGGCCAAAGCAGTTCATCGTCCATCTTTTCTAGAGTGAACTTTTGAAGGTCCTTTAATTGTTTAAGAGTTTGCGTTGACGACTCACTAACTGGAGTAATAAATTCAAGTAAAGATTCAGAAAAATCAGTTGTGATATGGCCATTAGTTAACGCACTGCCCACCCCTTTTGGATGGCCTTTAGGTGATATAGCACCATTCTCTTGTATTCTTAGTGACTCTCGCTCTATGCCACGTTTAATGCCTTTAACTGCATGTTGGTGCTCATCTACTGATAACGCTTCAAGTGCGTTAGCTAAATCATGTGTTGTCAAAAAATCTTTCCTCGGGCCACGTGGCTTAATCATAAGGTTATGGGGGCTAATTACTTAGACTCAAGATGAATACCAATTTTATTGAAAATATGATCATTATATCGCGTTAAATAACGCCCTCACTGCGTTAAAAATTATTCATATAGAACAACTATATGTCATAATTTTCGCCTTGTTATTGTGCTATTTTCTTGGCGCTATAATAGATCATTCATTTAATGCAACTGGAATAAATTGCTAAGAACAATATAACTTTTCAAATCTAATAATTATTTGCCCACTTTATACATGCGCTTAATATGACCAACATCATTATATTAAGTCGTAATATTGCCATTGCTATGTGCATTATACAAATGCTTTATATACGTATTTAATTATAAATCAAATAAGTAAAATATCAGCCTATAGTAATAGACCGGAACTTATACAAAATCAGTTCAATTTAGCTGTCTGGTATTTAAACTTGATCTAGATCAATAAATACAATCATTTGTCTTATGAGCATAGAAGGAAAGACGCTATTTTTTGCTTTGTAGTGTGTAAGCAATATAATGACTGCAACAATAAAGGATGATAATAAATACAATGCACAATGATAAAAGCTTAAAAAATGAAGAAGTATACTTTGATGAATCACAAGAGCTGGTTTCCACTACTGATCTTAAAGGTGTAATAACATACGTCAATCAAGCGTTTTGTTCTATAGCCGGATATAGCGCACAAGAGCTTATCGGTCAGCATCATAATATCGTGCGCCACCCTGATATGCCAAAAGCAGCCTTTAAAGAAATGTGGGCAACATTAAAACAAGAACACTCGTGGCGCGGTATGGTTAAAAACCGCTGTAAAGATGGCCGCTATTACTGGGTAGATGCCTTTGTAACCCCCATTTTTGAACATGGCCGACTTGTTGGTTATCAATCTGTAAGAACCAAAGCAAGCTCTCAACTTAAGCAACGTGCACAAACACTTTACAACAAAATAAATACCAACAAGTCATTATTTAAACTACGAGAACACACCACAATACGACAAAGCCTTACTTTTATAAGCCTATTATTTTGGCTGATTTTTATTGCTGTTGCGGCATCAATCACCATTGCTGCAATTAGCCTATTTATTTGTGCTTTAGTTATTGTGCTAAATTATGACGAACTCATTGTTACCCCTAAAATATTACGCGAACAAAAAGCAAAAGCCGATTCAATCTCTCGTTATATTTACAGCGGCCATACACCGCACAGTGTAAGTGATTATAGAGAGCAAATGCTAAGTGCAAAATTGCGCACAGTCCTTGGCCGTATGAAAGACTCAACATTAAGCTTTAATGGCATCGCAACTGATTTAGACAAACAATCAACACTCACCGAAAAAGGGATTTCTTCTCAAGGTGAGCGTTTAGAACAAATTGCATCAGCGATGACTCAAATGAGTTCTACCATTGGTGAAATATCAGTAAATACAGCTCAAACAGCTGATAAAGTGAATAACACCCATCAAAGTTGCTCAGAGATAAAAGACCACATTGCAGATAATAGTAAAATGGTATCTGATTTAGCTTTTCAAGTGGAACAAGCAGCAAATACAGCCACCAGCTTAGCCTCTGAAGCAGATAAAATTGGTAAGGTAATGAGTGAAATAGAAGGAATTGCCGATCAAACTAACTTACTTGCTCTTAATGCAGCGATTGAAGCAGCTAGAGCGGGAGAACATGGGCGAGGCTTTGCTGTAGTCGCCGATGAGGTAAGGACTCTTTCGTCACGTACTCAAAATGCTACAACACAAATCCATAGTTCTATTAAAGAAATACAAGACACTTTATTTAGCTGGTCCAAAGTAATGCAAAGCACTAAAGCACAAGCCGATAACTGTGTTTTGACAACCGATAAAACCCAAGTTGAACTTGAGGGGATTTTTATCCAAATCAGTGAAATATCTCACTTAGCAATACAAATATCATCCGCTGCAGAAGAGCAACAAATGGTTAGTAACGACATTAGTAATAATGTTTCGCAAATTAAAGACTTTGGCGATAACAACTTAAGTTTAAGCTTTAATGTGGCAAAAGGTGCAGCTGAGCTTGTTGAAGGCTCACGTAGAGTGAACGATTTATTACTAACTTTTAAAGTTTAACAAACATAAAAAAGCCGCTATTTTAGCTGTCTCTTATACACAAATCCCTGCTAAGAAATTAGCGGGGATTTTTTTGAACTAAATCTCAATGTCATGATCAGATCTTCAAATCTTGTTTGAGGGCACATTATGATTAACGAACA
>NZ_JADYXA010000061.1:0-15775 GCF_015864495.1 Pseudoalteromonas sp. SWYJZ98
TGTTCGTTAATCATAATGTGCCCTCAAACAAGATTTGAAGATCTGATCATGACATTGAGATTTAGTTCAAAAAAATCCCCGCTAATTTCTTAGCAGGGATTTGTGTATAAGAGACAGCTTTTTAAGCGCCTTTTTTAATGTCTATTATTTTGTGCTAATTTGTATAAACGCTATATATATTTAGCAATTAAGCTATGTTTGTGGCTTCGCTTCCAAACAATGTATCGCTTAGCGAGTAGGGTTGTTAGTCCTATTACAACGGTTATAAATAAAAGTGTTGCTGTGTAACTCATGCCATAACCTTCAGGCAAACCAACGAGAGTATCTGCGTAGGTCATATCGCTAAAATTAAAGCCAAGAATAGGTATAATTAACCAAGCAATAGCATGTAATAAATACAAATGCACAAGGTATGAAAACATACTTGTTTTACCCAGTACTTGTAAAAAGTTATGCGAAAAATCGGTTTTTAAACCACTTAATGCCTTTAAAGAAATAAGCCCAAGGCCAACAGTAAGTAACATAAATTGCAGCGAAAGCGGATACTTTGTTGGGTTTAGAAACGACATAACAGTGAGTAATGAGCTTGTATGTATAGCAAACTGTGACATATCACCGTATAAGTTAAATCCACGTAAAATGCCATAAAGCGCAAGGCAAGTAACCCCTAATAACAATGCGTGATTCATCACTTTTTTACTGTATTGTTGCGCTTTGTAATAAACACCAGCGCAATATGCCAATGCCATTAAGCCAACAATGGGGGCAACTGGGTAGGTTGTTCTAATTTGAAAATCAAAAGGGAGATCAAGTACATTTTTTTGATGTGCAATAGACCAAGCAGTATGTGCAAATGTATTAGGCTCAAAGCTTGTTCCATCAAATAAATTATGCCCAAACACGAGTAATAAGCCTGCTACAAAAATGGCATAAATGCCCAGGAAACGCAGCAGTCCTAAAATAACAAAGCCCCAGCCGATAGCCCAAATAACTTGTGCGTATAGCATTGAGTATAATGGGTTAAAGCTCCAAGACCACGAAACAATAGTAAATTCAAACAAAATTAGCACTAAACCACGAATAATCAAGCTCTGTGAAAATGCTTTAGTGGATACATATTTATGCTCTGTTATTGCCGCAGATAGACCTGCTAAGAATACGAAGAGTGGTGCGCAAAAGTGAGAAACAAAACGCGTAAAAAAGGTAACGGGATCAGTCCCTGAAATGGTCATCGGATCGGTAACTGAGTAATTAAGGCAATAATACATACCATGGTCAATAACCATAAATATAATTATAATGCCCCGTAATATATCAATATGATGTAAGCGGTTATCGGTTGAAGGTAGCGGCATAAGAGAGCTATATAGAGTGATTTAAAACTGTATTTATTATATGTTATATTGTATCAAATTGAAACCGTGTATTTATATTTTGCCAGTGATTACACACACGTAATACGACCAATATTTGCTCGCATTACTTGTAATGATACAGCTAATTATCACTTAAACTTTTTTACATACCTTAGCGTTATAAAATTAATAATGGCGAGCAAAATGGCTATTTCGTAACGGCTATAGGCTACAGCTATACCAATTAAGCCCATATTCCAAATACTGGCTGCGGTTGCTGTACCGGAGGTTGATTTGTTATTTTTCAAAATTGCGCCACCGCCAATAAAACCAATGCCAGTAATGATGCCTTGTAACATTTTAGATTGAGCTTCTGCGCCATCTAAAACCGACATAGCTATTAATGCATACCCACACGATGCAACAGCAACAAGAGGAAATGTACGAAGGCCTGCACCATCATGGCTACGCTCTCTGTCGTAAGCCATAGGTAGCGCAAGTAGGTATGCAATACCTAAATGTATTAAGTTATCGATGATTTCATTCCACTGTAAATCAATTTCCATTATTGAGCCTATGCGGGTTAATTTTGTTAATAATAAGCAAACAGCGGGCCATTGCATAAATAACTAATAATCAATGGTTTATTGTAGGAAGCTGAGTTTAATAAAAATTATTGAGGAAACTTTTACATGTTTTTATTACTATTTTACGCGATAGTTAATTTGATCTGAGTTTTAAAGCCCCGTATTCTTTTATCATACCTAAAAGACACCTATGTGAACCTTTTGCCTTTAAATAAAACATTAATCACAACAACTAAACTTGAAAAAACAGCGTTACTATTTTGCGCTGGGTTATCTGTTTTTGCTTTTTTATTTCCTGAATTTCTCACAGAACACTTACAACCTACCATTAATAAAATTTTAGGTTATTTAGGATCACCATTTTTTATATTGCAGCTGGTGGGTGTTACAAGAAAGTTTATAAATGATTTTAGGTAGTAATACTTACATTTTTTTACAGAGTTACAATAAAAAACGTATACAATTTAGGTAATATTTTGTTTAGGATGAATGATGAAAACAATTATTGTACTTTTGTTTTTTTATTGCCTTTCTGGCTGTACAGTTGCGGGCGCTATTATTGATGGGCAAGCACAATCTCAGGCGCGTAATGATAAAAATAGTATTAGCCCGGCGCAGTCAACACCTTATAAAAACCCACTAGAGCCAGTACCTACAGATAAAAACGGATTTAACTTTACTGATATGGGATTAAAGATAGATTCGGCTCTTGTTAGCCTAGTTAAAGGGGAAAGCACTACTACGCAAGTATGTAGGCAGGTCACTAAAAGTCTAAAAGAGTGTGTAGAGGTAGAAAAGTCATCTCTACACACTAATGAGTCTAAGCAGTTAAAAACTGATGATGAAATAATAAGTGTTGGTCAATAAAGCTGCTTATAAAAAAGTAACTATGATCGTACCCGGTTTGCATTTCTAGGGTCAGTGGGTAGTCTTTTTGTTTTGCAACAGCCACTAAATTTTGTGGTTTTAATTGCTCGTCTAAAAAGTTATCGGCATCGCCTTGGCTCACTAACATTGGCAAGTAGTTACTTTGCTCAGCTTTAGCCATTAATTTGCAGCTGTCGTATTGTGCCCATGTTGTTTTATCGGCTCCTAAATAACCCGTAAACGCTTTAACGCCCCATGGGCAATTAATAGGGTTTACTATAGGGCTAAAAGCCGAGGCACTTACAAACGCAGTCGGGTTTTTAAGTGCGACCATTAATGCACCGTGCCCGCCCATAGAGTGACCGCTAATTGCTTTTGTGCTTGTTACCGGAAAATGTTGTTCAATCAATGCTGGTAATTCACTAACAACATAATCGTACATATTAAAATGGGTGTTGTAAGGAGCTTGCGTGGCATTTACGTAAAAGCCTGCGCCTTGTGCAAAGTCGTAACTGTCTTCATTGGGTACGTTTTCGCCGCGCGGGCTGGTGTCAGGCGCTACAATAGCAATGCCTAGCTCTGCTGCTTTTTTAAATGCACCGGCTTTTTGCATAAAATTTTCGTCGGTACAGGTTAAACCTGATAGCCAATAAAGTACCGGTACTTTGTTTGTTTCACTTGCACCTGGTGGTAAAAACACCGCAAAGCGCATAGTGCAATGTGTACTTGTTGCAGGGTGAGTATATTGCTTATGCCAACCACCAGCTACTTTTGTACTTGAGATATTCTCTAACATAATAATCCTTAAAAGCCGCAAACCTTTAGGTTTTACGGCTTTTTATTAAGTCGTTTACTAAGTGCTTATTAGTAATGAATTACTGTACGAATACTTTTGCCTTCGTGCATTAAATCAAACGCTTCGTTAATTTTTTCAAGGCTCATTGTATGAGTAATAAAGTCGTTTAACGCAAATTCACCCGCCATGTAGCGCTCAACTATTTCAGGTAGTTGCGAGCGACCTTTAACGCCACCAAATGCACTACCACGCCATACACGCCCAGTTACCAGTTGGAACGGACGGGTTGATATTTCTTGGCCTGCACCGGCTACACCAATAATTACCGACTCACCCCAACCTTTATGACAACACTCAAGCGCAGAGCGCATTACATCAACATTACCAATACATTCAAACGAGTAGTCAACGCCACCGTCAGTCATTTCAACAATCACTTCTTGAACAGGCTTGTCGAAATCTTTTGGATTAATTAAATCAGTTGCACCAAGTTTTGTCGCTAAATCGAATTTAGTAGTGTTAATATCAACACCAATAATACGTCCAGCGCCTGCCATTTTTGCACCAATAATGGCAGATAAACCAATACCACCAAGGCCAAAAATTGCTACTGTGTCGCCAGGTTTTACGTTTGCAGTGTTTGTTACTGCGCCCATACCTGTTGTTACACCACAGCCTAGTAAACAAATCTCTTCTAAAGAGGCTTCTTTATTTACTTTAGCGAGTGAAATTTCTGGAAGCACTGTGTACTCAGAAAACGTTGAGCAACCCATGTAGTGGTATATTGGTTGGCCGTCTTTAAAAAAGCGTGTTGTGCCGTCTGGCATAAGGCCTTTACCTTGAGTTTCGCGCACAGCAGAACATAGGTTAGTTTTACCTGAAGTACACATTTTACAAACGCCACATTCAGCAGTGTATAGAGGAATAACATGATCCCCAACTTCAACACTGGTTACGCCTTCGCCAATTGCGTATACAACGCCTGCGCCTTCATGGCCTAAAATAGCAGGGAAAATACCTTCAGGATCATCACCTGATAAAGTAAATGCATCGGTATGACATACACCAGTAGCGGTAATTTTTACCATTACTTCGCCTTTTTTAGGCATCATCACATCAACTTCTTCAACGCTAAGTGGTTGATTAGGACCCCAAGCAATAGCTGCTTTTGATTTAATAAATTCTGACATGTGTTTATCCTTTGTAGTGGTTAGATAATAATTGTAGACCCAATTTGCTTGGGTAATGTAGCTATTGTATTTGTTTCTCAAACAATGATAATCTCAATTTTATTAAAACACTTTTACAGCATGGTAATAATGACGCGTTGGAATGGAATAGATGAGTTTATAGCTGTAGGGGAGGAGGGCAGCTTTACTGCGGCTGCAAAAACGCTTGGACTTTCGGTTGCGCATATTAGCCGCCATGTTACAGCGCTTGAGCAACGTTTAAATACCCAGCTTTTAACCCGTACAACCCGTAAAGTGGTTTTAACCAAAGAAGGCGAAGTGTACTTACATCAAATAAAGCACTTACAACACGCTATGGACGAGGCAACTCAAGGTCTTGCTCAGCAACAAAGTACACCAAAGGGTAAAATTAAGCTCACAGCCCCTGTTATGTATGGGGAAACGTTCATTATGCCCATAGTGCATAATTTTATGAAGGATCATCCCGAGGTAGAAGTTGTTGCCACACTAAGTAACGAGCAAGAAAACTTATTAGAGGGCGGATTTGATTTAGCCATAAGGCTAGGGCACTTAAAAGATTCGAGCTTAAAAGCGCGTAGGTTAAGTGCGCGGCGTTTTATTATGTGCGCGGCACCACAGTATTTAACGCGATTTGGTGAGCCGCATACTTTAGGCGAGCTAAACAGCCATGAATGTTTAATTGGGAATAGTAGCTACTGGCGCGTAAACGAAAATGGGCGCGATAAACACTTTAAAATAGCGGGGCGGCTACAGTGTAATAGTGGTTGGGCGCTGGTGGATGGCGCAAAAAAGGGGCTCGGTATTGTACAGCTCCCAGACTACTACATTGAAAACGAAATTAACTCAGGGCAATTGGTGCCTATTTTAACACCCTATCAACCACAGCAAGAAGGGGTATGGGGCGTATATCCACCAAGGCAGTTTGTGGCCACTAATGTACGGGTATTGCTCGATTATTTAGTCAACGGGCTTAAAGCTTAACCGCGAGTTAATGGTTAAATACATATTGCTGTAAATATAGCCAAGTATCAGATTTTTAAATTATTTCTTACATTTTACGCCATACCCAAAGGCACTTTTTTCGTGCTACTATTGCTCAATACTTTTACGATAAGTGTTAAAAATAATATGTTTCAACCGGTTAGCTTATTTATAGGGCTTAGATATAGTCGCTCCTCTAAAGGAAATGCGTTTATATCGTTTATTTCGTTTTTTTCTATTGCCGGTATCGCTATTGGTTTAATGGCATTATTTACGGTAAGCAGTGTAATGAACGGGTTTGAAAATAGCCTGAAAACCAATATGCTTGGACTTATTCCGCATGTTGAAGTTAGCGCAGATAAACACACTGCCACCCAAATGAACACCCTAAAAACCGACCTCGAACAATCTCCTTATGTTGATCATGTAAGCTTATATCGCCACGGCGAAGCTATTTTGCAAACAAATAAAGACTTGCACGGCGTTTTACTACAAGGCCTTTATAACGATAGTGGTTCTTTGTATAAAATTACCGATAAAATAGTGCAAGGCGATTGGAAAACTGTATTAAACAAAAATTACAACATTGCTATAAGCCGTTATTTGAGTCGTAAATTAGGCGTTAGCGTGGGTGATAAGCTTCGCGTTATTATGCCTAATGCTTCAACATATACACCTCTTGGGCGAGTACCCAGCCTGCGTTTATTTAAAGTAGCCGCAATATACGAAACCGGATCTGAGATAGATATGGCACTTGCGTTTACGAGTGGCGCTTCGCTACAACGGGTATTAAAGCTGGATAAAAACACCGCCCCAAATTTAAGTGTTTCATTGCACGAACCTTTCGAACTAGATGAATTGATTGAAGCAAGCCAACGTATTTTAAAAGATCACAATTACAGTGATTGGCGCAGTACCCAAGGTACTCTATTTGCAGCCGTTGCTATGGAAAAGCGCATTATGTCTATGTTGCTTGCCCTCATTGTATTGGTGGCTGTATTTAATATTGTATCGGCATTAACCATGATGGTAAGCGAAAAACAAGGTGAAGTAGCCATACTACAAACGTTAGGTTTAACACCTTCGCAAGTGCAAAAAGTGTTTATGGTGCAAGGCTTATATAACGGCGTAATTGGTACCGCAATAGGCGCATTTTTAGGTGTAATATTTAGTTTATATATAAATGAGCTACTTGCATTAGTGGGCTTAAACTTACTGGCGGGTATAGAGCTTCCGGTAAAATTTGATATTTTGAGTTTAGTAATAATAGCGTTTGCCAGTATTGCTATGAGCTTTTTAGCTACCTTATATCCTGCGCGTAAAGCCGCAAAAGTAAAACCAGCAGAGGTATTACGTTATGAATGATTTAGTGATTAGTTGTGAAAATTTAAGTAAGGTTTATCAAGACGGCAGCAACCAAGTTGAAGTATTAAAAGGCGTTGATTTAGCGCTTCAGCAAGGTGAAATGCTCGCTATTGTCGGGAGTTCTGGCTCTGGTAAAAGTACGCTTTTACACATACTTGGCACATTAGATACCGCAAGCTCAGGTAGCGCTAAAATTAAAAACCAAGAAGTTGCAAAACTTTCGCGAACAGAGCAAGCCGCATTTAGAAACCAAAATTTGGGCTTTATCTATCAATTTCATCACTTATTAATGGAGTTTAGCGCAGTTGAAAACGTAGCTATGCCATTATTAATTAAAGGCTTGAGTGCAAAAGAAGCCAAAGCTCAAGCGCTCGATATGCTCGAAAAAGTCGGCCTTGCACATCGCAGCTCGCATAAACCGTCTGCGCTTTCTGGTGGAGAGCGCCAACGTGTGGCAATTGCCCGCGCACTGGTTACTAAACCTGCGCTTGTGCTTGCTGATGAGCCAACGGGTAATTTAGATAAACAAAATGCGATTAAAATTTACGATTTAATAAATGAGCTTAACCAAAGCTTAAACACGAGTTTTGTGGTAGTTACACACGATTTAGAACTTGCCGATAAGCTAGGCAAAATAGCTTATTTAGACGATGGAAAACTAGCTATTAAAGAGTCGCAGCATGTTGCTTAGTGCATTTTTAAGTAAACGCTTTAGAGCTTACTCAGGCCATAAAGACGAAAAAAACGGCTTTGTTAGTTTTATCGCTAAAGCGTCAACCATTGGTATTTTATTAGGGGTTGCGGTTTTAATTGTGGCGCTGTCGGTCATTAATGGATTTGAGCAGCAACTAGTACATAGATTGCTAAGTGTTGTGCCGCAGGTTGAATATGTAGCACCAAGTAGACCTATTGCAAATTGGTCGCAAAAAGTTGAGGATTTACAAACACAACCGCATGTAACAGGGGCTGCGCCATTTATTGCTGTCAATGGTATGGCGCAATATAAAAGCCAGTTAAAAGCGGTCGAAATTAGAGGTGTTGAGCCATCGCTCGAGAGTAATGTATCGGCGGTAAATCAGTTTGCCAGTGGTAAGTTAGTGAGCCAGTTAGGCCTTGACGATGTAATTTTAGGTAAGCAAATAGTAAAACAGTTAGATGCAAAAGTAGGCGACAACATTACGTTACTTATTCCGCAAATAGGCCAAAAAGGTCAGTCATTATTAGCGCCTAAACGCGTAACACTTAACCTTGCAGGTGTTATAGAAATGGGCGGCCCCATTGATAGTACAGCTGCGTTTATACATCTTAATAAAGCGCAGCAAACATTGGGTTACGATGAAACTCAAGTAACAGGGCTGCGGTTAAGTGTTGATGATGTGTTTTCGGCGCACCAAATAGCGCTAAAAGTGGGCCAAACTATTGACGACTACGTGTATGTTTCCAGTTGGTTTAGAACCCAAGGCAGCCTTTATCAAGATATTCAAATGGTACGTACCATTGTTTATATTGTGGTGTTTTTAATTATAGCGGTAGCCAGTTTTAATATTGTGTCCTCTTTAGTGATGGAGGTACGCGAAAAACAAGGCAATATCGCAATTTTAAAAACCATGGGCGCGAAAGACAGTACTATTTTAGCCACCTTTGTAATGCAGGGCTTAATGCAAGCATTTGTAGGCGTGGCACTAGGAACACTAATTGGTGTGGTATTAGCGCTTAATATAAGTGAGCTTTTTACGTGGATAAGCCAATTATTTGGAGCCAATCCACTTGAGGGCGTTTATTTTATAGAGTTTTTACCAAGTAAATTAGTACTTGAAGACATTGGTATTACAGTGATTGTTACGTTTGTGCTTGCGATACTTGCTACCATTTATCCTGCATGGCAAGCAACGCGCGTAGATCCTGCCAAGGTGCTTGGTAACTAGGTATAAGAAGCTCAGATAAAAATTAATAGGGTGGTATTAGTAAACCTGTTAAACTAGGTGCTTATTTAAAATTAAGCAATAACTGCTTGGTTGCTATACCTCACTTTGGGATTTACTTTGACTAATAACGATATTTTACGCCGCATTCGCTACACTTTTAACTTAACTGATACTGCTATGGTCAATGTTTTTGCATCAGCAGAGCATACGGTCACCAAAGAGCAAGTAATTGCATGGTTAACTAAAGAAGGTGAAGAGGCTTTTACCCCAATAAGTGATACTGAGTTTGCTAGCTTTTTAAATGGGTTTATTAATACCCAACGTGGCAAACGCGAAGGTGATCAACCAGAGCCTGAGAAAAAGCTAAACAACAATATTATCTTTATGAAGCTACGTATTGCTTTAAATATGAAAGCGGAAGATGTGATTGCGACGCTGGCACTCGTTGACTTTAATTTGAGTAAGCATGAGCTAAGCGCGTTTTCTCGTAAAGTAGATAACAAGCACTACCGCGTATGTAACAACCAGGTACTTCGTTTATTTTTAACGGGTGTACAACAGCAGGTTCGTCCACAAAGCACTGCTGAGTAAGCAAGGTAAAGCCATTACTCTTTCAAAACGCTAAAACAGCCCTTGTTTTAGCGTTTTGTTGTTTTTAAGTTAAATATATTTCAACTTGTTACACGCCTACTTTAAAATTGTTCAATACCGCTTAATAAACTAGCAATTGAATGAGAACATTTAAATATCAAGTAATTACCTCCTTTGTTAACTGTATGTTTGGTTTTAGCAACCGCGCACTGTATTTTTATATCGTTAAAATGAATAAAAATTCGGCTAGTCGCTGTTTTATTTTTACACAACAGTAAAATAATTCAACTTGAATGACGTGCAACACCACTCTTTCTAATGGTAAGGTGTATGAAAATTATGATTTTAAAATAGATTTATATTCAAAAAACAAACTTAATCATACTTACCCGAATTCTCAAATTTTAAAAATAGCTTACACGGAAGAATAATTATGAATTATATACATAGTACGATAGCTCAATTAAAGCAAACTAGCCCCGCGCAAAGTGAGTTTTATCAAGCTGTTGAAGAAGTACTAGAATCTTTAGAACCTCTTTTTGCAAAAACTACAAATTATCAAAAAGAAGCCATTATAGAAAGAATGGTAGAGCCAGAGCGTCAACTAATGTTTCGTGTACCTTGGGTTGACGACGAAGGTAATATTCAAGTAAATAAAGGCTATCGCATTGAATTTAGCTCTACCTTGGGCCCATATAAGGGGGGCTTGCGTTTTCACCCGAGTGTTAATGCCAGTATTATTAAGTTTTTGGGTTTTGAGCAAGTGTTTAAAAACTCATTAACCGGCCTACCTATTGGTGGTGGTAAAGGCGGTGCTAACTTTGATCCAAAAGGGCGATCAGACGGTGAAATAATGCGTTTTTGCCAATCATTTATGAACGAGTTATACCGCCACATTGGCCCAACTACCGACGTACCTGCAGGGGATATTGGTGTTGGCGCACGCGAAATTGGTTATTTGTTTGGCCAGTACAAGCGTTTAACAGGGCGTTACGATGGTGTGTTAACCGGTAAAAGCCTAATGTGGGGTGGCTCGTTAGTTCGTAAAGAAGCAACTGGCTACGGCGCAGTGTACTTTGCAAACTACATGCTACAAAACCGCGATGATAGCCTAGCTGGAAAACGTTGTTTAATTTCGGGCTCGGGTAATGTTGCTATTTATGCGATGGAAAAGCTGTATCAATTAAATGCAAAACCAATTACCTGTAGTGACTCTCGCGGTACACTATTTCATGACGCGGGTATAGATTTAACGCTTATTAAAGAGTTAAAAGAGCAGCAACGTGGCTGTTTAAGCAAATATAAAGAAAGCTACCCAGAAGCCACTTATATTGCTCGCGCAGATTACCCAGAAGATGGGCATGCAGTGTGGCGTTTTAAAGCCGATGCTGCGTTCCCGTGTGCCACTCAAAATGAGTTAACTCAAGGCGATGCAAAAGCGCTACTAAGCAATGGCTGTATTTTGGTGAGTGAAGGTGCAAACATGCCTTCGACCAAAGACGCGATTGACTGCTTTATTAAAGCCAAAATAGCTTACGGCCCAGGTAAAGCTGCTAATGCGGGCGGCGTTGCAACCAGCCAATTAGAAATGGCGCAAAATGCCAGTATGCAAAGCTGGACTTTTGAAGAAGTGGATGCAAAATTACAGCACATAATGAAAAACATTTTTAATATTGCTAACGAAACAGCGGCAGAATTTGGCCAACCTACTAACC
Organism: Pseudoalteromonas sp. SWYJZ98; assembly: GCF_015864495.1. Classification (NCBI taxonomy): domain Bacteria; kingdom Pseudomonadati; phylum Pseudomonadota; class Gammaproteobacteria; order Alteromonadales; family Pseudoalteromonadaceae; genus Pseudoalteromonas; species Pseudoalteromonas sp. SWYJZ98. The sequence goes on from NZ_JADYXA010000061.1 coordinate 11,394, forward strand.
TGTTACTTGGCGCTAATATTGCTGGTTTTCGCCGTGTTGCCGATGCAATGATAGAGCAAGGCGTAGTTTAACTAAAATAGTTTAAAGCAATTGCAGCTTATTGCTGTGAGAGCCTGTACTTAAAACACCCCATAAATTTAGCTATTTATGGGGTGTTTTATTTAAATAACCGCTTAAGTTAGTTATAACGCTATAAAGCCAAGCTATAACAGCGTAGGATCAGGCTACTTTCGAATGAAAATAGGTTTGCACTTCGCGGTGCATTAACATAAAAAATTATGCAACTAACTGCAAAAGCATCACTTCCTAACGCATTACTTATCTCTATTAGTACACCTCACTTTAAAGGCGATGAAGCAATTGAGTCGCTTGCAGAATTGGCACGCCTAGTTACTACTCTTGGCTTTAAAGTAGTTGGTACACAATCACAAAAGCAAAGTTCTACCCAAAAAGTAAATGTACTGGGTTCAGGTAAACTGGCTGAAATAGCGCACCTTACTGGTAATAAAGGTTCTGCTGCAGATGAGAAAGAGGGTGAGAATTTTCTTGATGACGATCCATTATCCGACATGCCATCAGAAATTCCATCAGACGATTTAGATTTTGCTTGTGCCGATGTTGTCGTGTTTGACTGCGATTTAACGCCTTCTCAACTACGTAATGTGGAAAACCAGTTAGGTGTGGAAGTATTTGACCGCACCGGCATAATTATTGAAATATTTAGCCGCCATGCGCGTACTAAAACAGCAAAATTACAAGTTGAAATTGCTCGCCTTAATTATGTCGCGCCACGGCTGCGTGAAACATCAACAGGTGATAAAGAACGCCAAATGGGTAAAGGTGCGGGCGAAACCACACTTGAGCTTAATCGCCGTAAGGTGCGCGATCAGTTAGCAGAATTAAAGCGCGAACTTGTTAGTGTTCAAGATGTAATGATGGACAGACGTACGCAGCGCTCTGAGCTATTCTCAGTGGCTTTAATTGGTTATACCAATGCGGGCAAGTCATCAATGATGCGCGCAATTACAGGTAGTGATGTAGAAGGCGAAAACAAACTCTTTGCAACGCTAGATACCACTGTTCGCGCGCTGTATCCAATTACGCAGCCACGTATATTGGTTTCAGATACGGTTGGTTTTATTAAAAAATTACCTCATGATTTGGTTGCTTCATTTCATTCAACGCTCGCTGAGGCACATGATGCGTCGTTATTGTTGTATGTTGTAGATGCTTCAGATCCTTCTTTTCGCTCACAGCTTGAAGTAGTACATAAAGTACTGGCAGAAGTTGGGGTAGAAGGTAGCAAAAAATTATTAGTACTGAATAAGTCAGACCAATTAAGTACTGAGCAGCAGCAGTCGCTAATGGATGAGTTTCCTGATGCGATGATGACCTCTACACGTAATCCAGATGATATTAGTAAATTGCACAAATACATTATTGGCATTGCTCAAGAGGACATGATTGAAGAAGAGATTGTTATACCGTACACAGCTAAAGGTATTGTGGGCGAAATCCGATCGAGTATGAGTGTTGTTAAAGAAGAATATGAATACAGCTATATTAAATTAACAGTGCGCTCGAGTGCGATTGATTTAGAACGTTTAAAAAAGAGAATGTTGAATTTATAATAAATTCAGTACATAAAAAGCACAGCCAATTGGCTGTGCTTTTTAGTATTAGTCCTAACATAAGTAAATTTAACGCTGCTAGCTCTAAATATAGCTCTGAGATAAATTCCCTATCCAGAGTCTCAGTTACTTAAAGACGAAACTAGGAAAAAGGATTTTCGCTTAGCTCTTCTTGCATTTGCTCGCGCATTTTAAATTTTTGCAGTTTACCTGTTACTGTCATTGGGTAATTTTCTACAAAACGGATATGTCGTGGCATTTTAAAGTAGGCTAGTTTGTCTTTTAAAAACTCACGAATTGCTTGCTCATCAAGCACAGCATCTTCTTTTGGTTGGATCCAAGCGCATACTTCTTCGCCATACTTTTCATCGGTTATACCAAATATGGCAGCATCTTGAATGCCCGGGTAGGTGTAAAGTACTTCTTCTATTTCTCGAGGGTAAATGTTTTCGCCGCCGCGAATAATCATATCTTAAATGCGGCCAACAATAGTGACAAACCCTTCTGTATCCATGACACCTAAATCGCCAGAGTGTAGCCAACCGTTGTCATCTATTGTGGCTTTTGTTTTAGCATCGTCATTCCAATAGCAGCGCATTATGCCTGCACCTTTACTACACACTTCGCCAGGTTGACCAATTTTTTGAATGTTACCCAGTTCGTCAATTATTTTAACCTCAGTATGGGCAAGTGCGCGGCCAACCGTCGTTACTTGCCGCTCTATTGAAGAGTCTGTTTCGGTAATGTTGTTTATGGGGCTGCACTCCGTTTGCCCGTAAGCAATCAGTACTTGATGCATGTTCATTTGTGTTTGTACTTTGCGCATTACTTGCTCTGGGCATGTAGAGCCTGCCATTACACCCGTGCGTAAAGTACTTAAGTCATAATCGTTAAAATTACTTAGCTCAAGCTCACTAATAAACATAGTAGGTACACCGTGCAGCGCTCTACACCCTTCTTGTTGAACTACATCTAGTGTGGTTTTTGCATCGAATGAATCGCCTGGGTAAATGGCTGCTGCACCTTTACTAACACACAACAAGCTACCCAATACCATTGCAAAGCAATGATATAATGGGATAGGGATACATAACTTGTAATCGCTCGTAAAGTGCATAGATTCGGCGACGAATAGCGCATTATTTAAAATGTTTTTATGAGTGAGCGTTGCGCCTTCTGGGTTGCCGGTTGTGCCTGATGTAAATTGTATATTGATGTCTTGCTCAGCATTTAAGTTTGCACCTATTGCTTTTAATTCAAGCTCATGTGCCGATGTTGGCAAGTTAATAACATCATTAAAAGAGTACATACCAGGAGATGCTTCATCGCCAATGCGGATTATATTTTTAAGAGTGGGCAGTGCTTTTAAATTAAGTGTGTCTTTATCGCAAGTTGCAAGTTCTGGAGCCAAACCATTGAGCATTTCTAAATAATCACTGCCTTTAAAGTTTGATGCTGTGATTAGAGTAGAGCATTCAACACTATTTAAGGCTTATTGTAATTCGTTAGGGCGATATGCAGGGTTGATGCAAACCATTATTGCGCCAATTTTTGCGGTTGCAAATTGGGTTAAGCACCACTCAATATTATTAGGAGACCAAATACCAACACGCTCGCCTGGTTTCACGCCAAGTGCCAGCAACCCCATAGCAAGTTGATTAACTTCTTTTTGAAATTCTTTATACGTTAAGCGAATACCCTGGTGATGAACTACAACAGCTAACGCCTCTGGGTTTTTGTCGACAATAAAGTCAAAGTACTCGCCTATAGTTGAATTTGTTAAAGGTGTGCTTTGTATACCTTTAAAATAGCTTTGCGATAACGGTAAGTGATTTATTTGTTCTACTTCTTTTGCCGCAATAGTGTGTGTGCATTGCTCTCTCCATGAAAATGTGTGTGAGTTATGTAAAATACAAAGTTAAAATAAACACATATTGTCGACAAAGAGAAGTGCAGTTAGACTAATGTATTATTAGATTAATAAAAGCTAATACTACTTTTTAGACACAAAAAAACGCGTCTTACACTGTAAGTACGCGTTTTTAAACGAGCAATAAATTTACATTTCGTCGCTGCGGTATGTTTTTTTCATTATGTAAACGTAAGCGTTTACAAATGCATTTTCTTGGTACTTTTTAAGGCCTGTTTCTTCAAAATCAATAGGGATGGGGTTGCGTTTTAACTGCTCTTTAACTTCAGTTTTAGTAAATAAACGTACATCTAAGTTGTCGATTAATTGAATTGCAGTTTCCATTTTAAAGCCTTTTGCACTGCCAGCAAATTTACCTTTAGGCTGACGCTCACGAATTGCAACAGAATCAATTTGGTAATCTTGCATTAGTTTTGCAAAATCGAATTGAAATTTACGCATTACTTCAGTGTCGTTACCGTTACCTAAGGTAAAGCGTGTTTGGCGCACATCGCGAATATCAAATACGTCATTATCTTTACTTAAAATACAAAGTAGTACATCACTACCGGTAATTTCTACACCACATGTTCTCATGTCTATTCTCTAAAATAACTTAATTACACAGTATTATACGCAACGCACATTAAAATGCGAGTGTGGGTATAGTTGTAGGCGCGTAATTAATGCATTGATGCTTTTATATTTTAATAAAATGATTTTTGTAACTATTCACCAAGACAAATTATTTTCTAAGGATCTTTTTTAGCTATTGACTGATCCTGCCAGTATGCCAAGCTAGAGCTATTACCCTATCGCTCTAGCTTTAATGAATTTAAACA
>NZ_JADYXA010000062.1:0-15764 GCF_015864495.1 Pseudoalteromonas sp. SWYJZ98
TCGTTAATCATAATGTGCCCTCAAACAAGATTTGAAGATCTGATCATGACATTGAGATTTAGTTCAAAAAAATCCCCGCTAATTTCTTAGCAGGGATTTGTGTATAAGAGACAGCTTATAGGGACAGTCGTCACAAATAATTCCATCACTAATAATATGATTACAGGCCAAAGCGGTACTTCTATTGTTAAAAATAGCCAAGAGATAGAAATGCTAGCAGGCTTTTCCTCCGTGCCTAAAGCAAAATGGGTAATTGTCGCTCAGCGCCCTGTAAGAGCAACGCTTTCGTCACTTGATTTACTCATAACTGAAGTAATAAAACGTACATTACCGATGGCTGTTATTACGTTTCTTTTAATAGGTTTTTTTGCTCACTTTATTTCCAGGCCTTTAGAACAACTAGCAGACAAAGCAAATACACTTGACGATCCAACAAGTATTGAAGAGCTAAAAAGTGTTAAATCTTGGTACTTTGAAAGCCACAGACTAAAAATTGCAATGCTCAATGGAGTTAATACTTTGCAAATGCAGATAGGTCAGCTTCGTCATGATGCGCAAACAGATCCCCTAACTGATACTCATAACCGTAGGAGTTTAAACGGTTTATTAAACCAATTGATGTTTAAGCAAACTCCATTTGCTATTTTAGAGATAGACATCGATTTCTTTAAGCGAGTTAACGATACCTTTGGCCATGATAAAGGAGATGAAGCTCTTAAATCGCTTACTGATATTATCAAAAAATTATCTCGAAAAGACGATATCGTAGCACGTATAGGTGGTGAAGAATTTGTACTTGTCTTGCCTAATAAAAACAGCCAAAGTGCGCTCAAAATAGCAGAGCGACTACGTAAAACTGTTGAGTCTACAAATATGGAAACTATCGGCTTTATAACAATTTCAATTGGGATTGCAACTTGGCCTGAGCACAGTAACGACATAGACCAAGTTTACAAATGTGCTGACAAAGCACTTTACCATGCAAAAGAACATGGCCGTAATCAGTGCATTGTTGCTGATTAAAAGTGTGTTTCGATAGGTGAATAGTTAATTGCAATTTCTACATTGGTCACTGATTTATAGCTGTTTAGAGCACTAGACAATCCTGCAATATCAACATCCTTTTCAACAAGTAATGTGTAATTGTGAGCTGTTGACTTGATTAATTCATAATTATTTTTTAACTCATCAGGCACAGAATCGGTATTTAATGTAATGGTAAGAGTACCTGTTACTACACCTTTTTGTTTTAAGTTCTGATTATAAATAACGTCGCCTTTAAATAACTGCTCAGAGTTAAAGATAAGTTTATCACCCGATGAATTTATGCTTTTAGATGCATTTTTAATAACATCTTGACTACTTTCTTTTTTAGGGAAAATAGTGTCACTTTTCTGGTTCTTAGATGGTTCTTTTATAATAATTTCTGCTGTTTTAGGTTGTGCCTGAGAGTTGTTAACCTCTGTTTTTTCACTGTTATTACATGCAGATAGTAATAAAGCTGCGATTATTGGCACTGCACTTGTAAAAATTATTTTTTGCATTCGTTTACCTTTGTTTACTTTTCTTTAAATTTAAAGCTATTCAGCCTTATTCAAGTCTGTATATTAACAACTTAACCAGGAGTTTACATAAAACAATCAATTTAAAAACATTAAGTGTTTAAACATAATAAATACAAATAGGTGGATACATGTCTCAATTTAAATTAACAACTATTGCCATGGTTGTAGCATCTACATTAGCAGCAGGTGAGCTAACGGCCGCTGAACAAACTCGATTTTATGATGTAAGTGCAACAAATGCAGTTACTCAGGGTACTTCTTTAGCTGCTGTTCAGCAGAAAACCTTAGCCGAACGCGCCACTGTCTCGGGTCAAAAATCAATTTACGATGCACAAATGGGTAAAGCAACGTTTTTATGGCAAGCAATAGGTCAGCGTAAGCCTGACATGGCTTTAATCGCTGCTGATAACCGTAACCAATATGCTGCTGACTTTTATATTGAAACTTTAACAGGTATTAGTAATCGTAAAGCAACAGCATCTTCTGCTGTTATGGTTGATTTATCAGAGCAAAAACGTGGCTCTATTAGTGCAAAATACAAGCAACAAGTAAACGGTGTTGAAGTTTTTAACCGCGAATACAACTTGTTAATGGATAAAGAGTACAACTTAGTAGCAAGCTCGGGTTATTTTGCTGATACGTCGTCATCTAAAAATAAACTTGCTGCATTAACGGGTTTTGTAAGCTCAGAGCAAAGTATAAAAAAAGCATTTAGTGAATTAGCTAATATTGATGTCTCACTTCGTAAAATTGGTAATGAAGGTGGCTATGCAAAATATGAGGCTAAATCATTAGATGACTCTAAGATTGTTTTAGGTACACCACGTGCAAAAGAAGTGTTTTTTGAAGTGGCAGGCGAGCTTAAATCTGCTTACTACATTGAAGTAGAAGTAGCAGAAGTTGGCTCTTTAGAAAGTGACTACTTTAGTTACGTAGTAGATTCGAATAACAGCAAAGTATATTTTGCGAAAGATTTGAAATCTCATGCAGCTGACTTTAATTACCGTGTTTACGCTAACCAAGATGGCTACCCAATGGAAAGCCCGCACGGTGACGTAATTCCTGCTGATGGCCCAGGACAAGTAGACGAGACTGAGATTTTAGACGCGCCAATGGTATCTCTATCTTACTACAGCAAACTAAGCACAATGGACCCATGGTTAGCTGATGATGCAACGACAACTTCGGGTAATAACGTATTCGCATACGCCGATGTGATTGCACCTCAAGACTTTAGTGAAGGTGACTTTACCGCTGAAACAACTGCAGACTTCACATTTGACTACCCTTATCAAGTAGATGAAGTTGCAAATAGCTACGCAAACCGTAAAGCAGCTATTGTTAACTTGTTTTATATGAATAACTTTTTACATGATTTTTTCTATGATCATGGTTTTGATGAAACATCAAATGTAGCTCAAGTATCTAACTTTGGTCGTGGCGGCATAGAAGGCGACCCGATTGAAGCACAGGCTCAAGATAACTCAGGTCGTAATAATGCAAATATGTCTACACCAGCTGATGGTGCTAGCCCACGTATGCAAATGTACTTGTACAACAGTAAAGATGCCACTGTTGGTGTAGATTTTGGTATTACAGTAACTTCACATGACTCTTTAGGCCTTTTAGCTTCAACAAAAGAATCTGGCTTTGGTAAATACCAGTTCAGTGATGTGGCTGCAGAAGTTGTTCGTTTAGATGATGGAAATACAGTAGATTCAACAAGTATTAATGATGGTTGTGAGCCTGCTATAAATGCTGCTGAACTAGCAGGGAAAATTGCAATTGTAGATCGTGGCTCATGTGCTTTTACGATTAAAGTAAAAAATGCACAAGATGCAGGTGCAATAGCAACTATCGTTGTTAATAATGACCCAGATGCGGCAGAACCGGCACCAATGGGCGGTGAAGACGATACTGTAACCATTCCAAATATGGGTTTAAATTACGCTGATGGTCATGCAATGTATGACCTAATTGATGCTGGTGAAGTTGTTACTGTAGACATGTTTACCAAAGCAACATTAAAAGATGGTACGTTTGATAATGGTATTATTGCTCATGAATGGGGTCACTACATTAGTAACCGCTTAGTCGGTAATTCATCAGGCCTTATTAACTTCCAAGGCCGCGCAATGGGCGAAGGCTGGGGCGATTTCCACTCATTAATGTTTATCGCTAAAGAAAGCGATATAAATATTACAGGTAACGATAAGTTCCAAAAAGCATATGGTAGCGGCACATTTGTAGAAGACTTCTACTTCGGTATTCGTCGTCTTCCTTATTCAACTGATACAGATGTAAATGCATTGTCGTTCCGCCATATTACTGAAAATGCTGGTGCTGATATTGGTATATCACCAACAAGCGTGGCTTCTCCTCATGCTGCCGGCGAAATTTGGGCAACTGTATTATGGGAAAACTATGTAGCGCTTATTAACGAGCATGGCTTTAATGAAGCACAAACTCGAATGGCAGATTACTTAGTTGCAGGTTACAAATTAACACCTATAGCACCAACCTACACTGAAGCACGTGATGCTATTTTAGCTGCTGCCTATGCAGTAGACCCTGCTGATTACAAACTAATGGTGGGTGCATTTGCTAAACGTGGTATGGGTCTTGGCGCAGTATCGCCAGATCGTTTCAGTGAAGACCTTACTGGTGTAGTTGAATCGGATAAAACACAGCTTTCTAGCTATGCATTTGCAAGTGCTGACTTAAACAACATGTACAATGGTACAGAGCTTGGTTTTTGTACTAACGACAATATTTTAGATAAAGGCGAAACGAGTACGGTTAGCGTAACAATTACTAACCGTGGTAGTGAAGTACTTAGTGGTACAACAGCACAACTAACTGTTATAAGCGATCATGATGTAACATTTGAAAATGATGGTTTACTTACTTTTGGTGAAGTTCAACCGTACGAAGCAATAACTAGTAACGATATTAAAGTTACTTTGAACGAAGCGGGTACAGCTGAAACACTAGAAATTGAAGTCACATTCCCTGAAATTGAAACGGACGATGATATCGTTGAAGCACTTGATCAAACACTCACGTTTGAAGTAAATATGGGCTTTAAATCAGAAATGCCTGTTGGAGCTGTAGTTTCAGATGATATGGAAGTAGCAAGTTCATCACTATTAGATTTAAAAGAAAACGTAATGTTTGGCGGTGATTTAGCTGTTGGCACTCAGGTTATGGATAATAGTGGTAATATTGCCTTCTTTGAACAAGGTGGGTTTGAGCTAGGCACGCAGGCAATGCGCCTTGTAAATAATGGCTTCCAATCAGATGTAGCAATAGAGAGTAAGCCATTCGAAGTTGGTTACTCAGGCGACTTTGAAATCTCGTTTTGGCATTTCTATAGTATTGAGCAAAACTGGGATGGTGGTGTTGTAGAAGTTAGTGTTAATGGCGGTGACTGGGTTGATGCTACTGAAATTGGCGGCACATTTGATGTTGGCTATGACGCTGTTCTAATCGAAAACGATTCTCAAGAGCTTCAAGAACGTGAAACATACACAGGTAATAACGTACAAGATAGTGGCGCGTATGGTAATTATGAAACTATCAATTTTGGTGATGCTCTAAACGGCAACTTAGTAAAAGTACGCTTTAGAATTTCATCAGATGGCGCAGTAAGTGATTTAGGTTGGTGGATTGATAACCTAACTATGTCTAACGTTTTATCTCCTGTATTTTCTGAGCTTGTAGCGGGTGATTCACTAGCATGTGATAACGCAGCTCCACTTGTTTTAATCGAAAGTGCATCAGCGGAAATTACTGAATCGGCTACAGGAACAATTACAGCAACAGCGTCAGATCGCAATGGTCAAACACTGACTTATGCTTGGACTCAGGTTAGCGGTAGTGCTGCTACGCTCACCGGTACCGATACAGCAACTTTGAGCTTCACACCTGCAGCTATTACTGCAGATGAAGAGCTTGTTTTTGAAGTTGCCGTAAGTGATGGTGTAACAACTGTGACTCAACAAAGTACTGTAATGGTAAAAAATGAAGCGGTAGCAACTGTGCCTGTAACAGAATCAAAATCTAGCGGTGGTGGTAGTTTTGGCTTTATAGCTTTATTACTTACTCCATTAGTATGGTTTAATAGACGTCGCAAAAACGTTAGTAAATAAGTTTAAATAACATCCGTCAACTCTAAGCACATGACGGTTTTAATGAAAGGCCAGTAGCGTTTGCATCTGGCCTTTTTTATACACTTAGTTTGATGTTTTTAGTCCTGAGTACAGTAACGACATAGACCAAGTTTACAAATGTGCTGACAAAGCACTTTACCATGCAAAAGAACATGGCCGTAATCAGTGCATTGTTGCTGATATTAGCTAACCACTGCTTAGCTAAGTAATACTTTGCATTGAACTTAAATTGATAAATTCTCTATAAAGAGTGCATGAGTTTATTAAGCCAGCCATCAGCTTTTGATGGTTTGTAAATCATTACTACCTCTTCGCTGTAGTGACTGTTAACCCCCTTTACAGTTTATTTTTTAAGCCCTAAATCATCAATCACGAAATTTGGTAAATATGCCAACACCAAGCCACTTTGTACCACCTCCATTAATGCACTGTAATCGCTACATCTAAATACAATATTGCGCGGGGCTATTTCATCTTGCCAGCCGTCGGAGCCAATACCTTGTTCAAGGCCGCACAGTGGTGAAAACAACGGGCATGCAAAAGACAACTGTAGTAATTGGTTTTTATTGAGCGTTAAAGAGCCAGCTTTTACTAGCTGATGCCCAGCGGCCGCAACTACACTAAACTCAGTATTAAATACGTCAACCGCCACTAAATTAGTATGTGAGCTGTTGTTTAATGCCTCGCGAGTTACTAACGCAATATGCGCCGAGCCTGATGCAACTTGGCTTATGGCTTCACCTTCAAATACATTATTAATACGCACCGAGCAAGGCAGGTTACTAAGGGGTATAAGCAGCTTTTTTAAACCACTTTTAAGTAAAATGGCAGGGCCTGCAATAACCGCATTAAATTTATGATTATCGCTTTTAAAACGGCTAGTAAGCTGCTGGTAATTATGAACTAAATCGCTACTGTGCTTAACAAACTCTTTGCCTTTATCATTGAGTACTAAGGTTTTACCTACACGGTTAAACAGCTCCGTGGCTAAGTTTGCCTCAACCTTTTTTAGCGTTTTAGACAGCGCACCAGGGGTAATATTAAAGTGCTTAGCGGTTGTATGCAGATTTTGCGAACCCGCCATATTAATTACTTTTTCAATGTCATCTAAATGCATAGCGCCAAACCGTATTAACTAAAAGGAAACAACTAATCACTTATTATCGATTATTTGTATATAAAAATCAGCTTATAGTGGCGCTATATATATTTTTTGAGCACTAACATGAAACACATACTGCTATTTTTTATTTTATTATCTAGTGCAGCGCACGCAAATACACCTCAACACAATTCACACAAAACCCACAGCTATAATGGCTTCCATGGTATGGCGCTTATTTTAGCCGGCGATAAAGTACTTGCCAGCCACATGCCTTTATACGCCTCTCCACACAACCACCAAATAGTGTATGAAGTAACTACGGGTGACACCCACTTAAAAACAATCAAAAATATTTTAAATAAAGCAGCAGACGAGCAAGAACAGATCACTATTTTACCAACTAAATTTGACCTAAATTTATTAATAAATAAAAAGACACCCACCTTAAATGTAACTGTATTTAACGGCCATTTTGAACGCGGTGGCAACGCACTTTTTACTACAAAGCTAACCTTTAAAAACCCGCTATATGTTGAAAAAATAACGACTAATCAAGCACAAAAAAATGTGTTTACATTAATAAAGCTAACAGAGCAGCAAGGTTTAGTAATTCATAAAATACAAAGCAAGCCAAGCTATGACTCGTTAAGCTTAGTACCGCTTACTATGAGTAAATATAACGGGAAATTGAAGTGTGATGCTTCGATAAGCACTGCGCTTAAAAGCAAACTAGAGGCATGTTTTAAAACCGTACCAAGCTATTTAGAAACAAAAGACTTTGCAGTTAATTAATTTATAAAACCAGTGATTTTGGCTTTAAATCGCTGGCTTATAAAGTGTTACTTTGTTTTTAGTAAATTTTAAGATGAAATTTTGAGATGACACCCACCGTTAATTTTGTACTTTAGCCATAATGAATTAGGTGGTGCACTTCCAATTAGAATCTAGGAATCAATAAATAAAAAATTAGGTTGGGTGTCATCTTAAAAATAAACTCAACAAACGCTGCAGCTTCATGCAACGTTTGTTGCTATTTAATTTTCTAGGAGCTAATTAAAACTGATAGCTTATTTTGGCTGAAAAGTTACGCCCAGGTTGGGTGTATTGGCTAAAATCAGCACCTTGTGATTGACCTGCAATCAACTCAAAAGGTACATATTCTTTATCGAGCAAGTTAAGTACACCTACATTTAGCTGCCATGCTTGCCATTCGTAGTTTGCGTATAAATCAACAACGCCGTAGCCATGCCCTTGCGTAGTTTTATTACCGCTTGTATCAAGTACTACATCCGATTGCGATTTAGCAAAACGCAACGCGGCGGTCCAGTTAATATTACCCTGTTCTGTACTTAACAATACTGAGCCTTTTAACGGGCTAATGCTTGTAAGTGGCTGATCGGTTTCTTTATTTTCACCATCAACGTAAGCCACGTTTGCCTCTAGTAGTATATTTTCAGCTACATACATGGCAATTCCTGCTTCAACACCGCTTATTTGTGTTTCGCTAATATTTTGGTACTGATACAGCGTTTTGTTTACGCCAGGAATGTACGTTGGCTCAACACCTACTACGGCTGTTTCTATAAAGTCATCGTATGCTGCATAAAAAGCACTTAAATTTACGCTAATATCGCTGCTGGCGTATCTTAGCCCAAGCTCAAACGAATCACTGCTTTCAGGGTCTAAATCGGCGTTTGGTAATATTTGATAAAACGGTTCAACGCCGTGGCTTTGATAGGCTTGGTCGTGTGGTGGTATTTTAAAGCCTCGTACGTATTGCCCGTACAACGACAAGTTATCATCCACTTGGTATATAGCACCTAGCTTAGGCGAAAAAGCAGATTCGGTAATATCACCAAGCTGCGCATCGGCGTATAGCTCATCATTTTTAGCCTCTAGGGTGTAGTAATCATATCGAATACCTGCAATAACCGACCACGCGCTGTTATTAAACGAAATACTGTCTTGTACATAAGCGCCAATTAAAGAAGTATCAGCCCCCGGGAATGCTTTTTGTTTTTGGTCTGTAAAATCAACGGTGCCATCGGCTAAAATACGGGTTTTAAAACGTGGGCGGGTGGTGTCGTATAAGTCTATATCAACTCCGTATACCACTTCATGATCGGCACTCTCTGCGTTAAACCCTTTATTAAATACCGCTTTTAAACCTAAAATATTTTGCTCAAAACGATAGTCGTTATAATCGGTGTAGGTGCTTGCGCCACTAATTTGATCGCTTTGTTGCTCGTAACTACTATAAGACACTTGCCCGTACCATTTATCAAACGCAGCGGTTGCTACTTCTGAATGGTAATCGAGCGCCAGCGACCAACTCGTGTCATCTTCTTCTGTTTCTTGAACGGCAGGAGTAATAACTTGCTCAGTTGTTTGATTAAAGTAATCAAGGGTGTATTTAAGTGTGCGTTTTTCATCAAGCTGTTGCTCAAATTTAACTAATAAAGCATCCGACTTAGCATCATAACCGGGTAAGTTTTCGTCATAGTTTTGTACTTCTTCGCTATCGCGGTGGCTATACACGGCGCTTACTGCAAAGTCGCCTAAGTCTTTTGCCGCAGTAATATCGGCGGCAACTTGATTACTTTGACCTTGATACCCAAGCGCCATTTTTACAAAGCTGCTGTTATTTTTTAAATAATCACTAGGATCTTTAGTGGTTATAACCACAATGCCACCAAGTGCATCAGAGCCATATAATGACGATGCAGCACCTTTGGCTACTTCTACTTGTTTTACACCTGCTACGTCAAAATAATTACGGCCAACTAAATAGCCCCCTCCACCTGCATAACCATCGTTGGTGCGTCGGCCATCTTTTATAAATACAACCCGGTTACCACCAACACCACGTACTGTAAGTGTTTGCGCGCCTGCGCCACTGCCTGTGGTTGCAATGCTTGAATCGTATTTAAACATGGTTTGTAAATCTACAGCTAGCTGACGCTCTATGTCTTGCTCGGTAATAACAGTGACTGAGCCTGTTACATCTTTAAGCTTTTGCTCAAAGCGCGAGCCACTTATAACAATATGATCGTCAATTATGTTTTCGGCAATGGCAGTGCCCGAGCCGAGTAGTAAGGTTGCTATAGCAGTAAATCTAAACGCAGAGGGATTCATTTTAACTCCAAATGATAATAGTTATTATTTATGGCGGAGATGTTACAACTAAGTCAAAATAAGATCAATTAATTACGATAATCATTTTCATTTAGATTTAACTGATTATAATAGCCAAAAAATAAAACCGGAGTGTGTAATGAAATACTTATTTATATTGTTTGCTTTAATGGCCCAATCTGCACTTGCACAAGAGCGCGTTATTAGCGCTGGCGGCACCCTTACTGAAATAATTTATGCGCTAGGCAAACAAAATACCCTTGTAGCGGTTGATCAATCGAGCATGTACCCGCACCAAGCCACGCAATTACCGCAAGTGGGCTATTATCGCGATTTAGCGGCAGAAGGCGTACTTTCAATGCGTCCAACCACCTTGTTAGCGCTTGAAGGCGCAGGGCGAAGCCAAGCACTTAAGCAAATTGAGGCAACAGGGGTTAAGCTAATTCATTATAAAAAGCCGACCTCAGTTAACGAGCTACTTGAGCTAATAAAACGCTTAGGTGACGATTTAAACGCTAAGCAAAAAGCACAAACACTTATTACGCACATTACAAAATCATTACCTGAAAAAGCAAAAGCGCAAACACACAGCGCGCTATTTTTACTCTCAGCTAATGAGCGCGGGCTTGTTGCCGCAGGACAAGAAACCGTCCCTAATTTATTATTTAGCTATGCAGGCATTACTAATATAGGCGCTACGCATTCAGGCTTTAAAGCAATTAACACCGAAGTACTTGCTATAAATCAGCCCGACTTTTTAGTAGCCCCAGCCCATGTTGTACACAGCCTTGGCGGTAAGCAGGCTTTTTGTGAGCAACCTACACTACTCTTATTAAAAGCGGCGCAAACCTGTAACTTACTTGTAATGGATAGCCTACTTTCGCTTGGCATGTCGCCACGTATTGCCACAGCAATTAATGAGCTTAACGAGTACAAAGCCCACTTATGAACACCCTAACATTGAGCCGTTTTAAGCCTGTAACACTTAGCCAAACCCATAAATGGATGCTATTAGCCTCTGTGTGTATTTTTGCTTTGGCGCTACTTAGCATAGGGTATGGGCCAGCAGGGTGGGATTGGCGTTTAGCCATTGCTTGGCTTGCGCCCGAGCGCTTTAATCAGTTTGATGCGCTGCAAATAAATGTCGTAATGCAAATACGTTTGCCACGCTTTGTCCTTGCAGTGCTTGTAGGGTTGGTGCTTGCCCAAACAGGCGCGTCAACGCAAGCGCTGTGCCGCAACCCATTGGCCGACCCATCTATTATTGGCATTAGTGCGGGTGCGGCTATGGTTGCAGTGGCGTTTATAGCACTTAGCGCGCAGTTTAATTTTAACGCGCAGTTGTATTTACCTTATGCCTCGTTTTTAGGGGCGCTTGGTGTTACCTCGCTGGTATATTTTATTGCCAAGCAGCAAGGGCAAATTAATATCACCACACTTATATTAGTCGGGGTTGCTATTAACGCATTAGCATTTGCGGTTATTGGGCTACTAAGCTTTTTTGCCGATGACAGTGCATTACGATTAATAAATTACTGGACCATGGGCTCATTAGGCGGGGCAAGCTGGAGCACAATTATTCAAGCAGCACCTTTACTTTTTATTAGCCTTATTGGCCTGTGGCGATTAAAAAATCCCATGAACTTACTTCTTATTGGCGAGTCACAAGCTCAGTACCTAGGAGTAGACACCAACAAGCTCAAACTATATGTAATTATACTTGTTGCATTAGGGGTAGGTGCGGTTGTAGCGCTTACCGGTTTAATAGGGTTTGTTGGTTTAGTAGTCCCGCATATTGCCCGCTTAATGGTGGGGCCGCATTTACGTAATATGCTGCCGCTTTGTATGTTAATTGGCGTAGTGGTATTGCTACTTTCTGACTGGCTAGCACGCATTGTGATCATGCCAGCAGAGCTACCCATTGGCATTATTACTGCGCTTTTAGGTGCGCCACTGTTTATTTATTTAATCGTTAAAAATAAGCGAGGTTGGTCATGATCACGTTTAACAACCTAAGCGTTGGCTTTGGCAACCATACCGTTTTAAACACCATTAATGGCAGTGCTAAACAAGGCCAACTTGTTGCATTACTTGGTGAAAATGGCGCGGGTAAATCTACTTTACTGCATACCTTAGCAGGTATGCAGTCATTTACAGGCAGTGTACTTTTTAATGCTAAGCCGCTGGCCTATCACGCTAAAAAACGCCTAGCCACACAGCGCGCAGTGATGATGCAAGCAAACCACGTAGGGTTTGATTTTACTGTATTTGAGCTTATTGCAATGGGCCGCTACCCGTATGTAGAGTCATTAAAAATGCAAAGCGAAAAAGTAAATAAATACGCCGCTATTATGGATTTAAACCAGTATTTAAATCGCCGCGTAAGTGCGCTTTCGGGCGGGGAGCAACAACGCGTGCATATGGCGCGTACTTTAGCGCAGCTAAACGCTTTTACACAATCGGCCGAGCCAAAACTAATGCTGCTCGACGAGCCTACATCAGCACTTGATATGCGCCATCAACATGCTTTGCTCAGCTGCGTTAAAGCATTTGTAGAGCAGGGTAACAGCGCCATTATTGCAATACACGATCTAAACTTGGCCAGCCTTTATGCAACCGATGCTATTTTACTGCACAACAAAAAAGTGCTGCAAAGTGGGCCTATAAACACCGTACTAACTGAACAAAACTTACAACAAATGTACGCCATGAAACTGCACGTAAACCCTCATCCTTATAACGATGCACCCATGGTTTTTTCTCAACGTCAGGAGTTTTTATGAGAGAACAAGCGTTAAACGATGCACGCACATTGGTTTACAAAACCAATGCTGGTGTCATGTCGACCATTTCTAATAATTTACGCGGTTACCCGTTTGGCTCAGTAACCCCCTATATGTGCGACGAACAAGGGCGTGTTTACTTTTTTATTAGCGATATAGCCCAGCACACTAAAAATCTAAAGCACGACTCACGTATGAGCCTTACCATATTTGACGCCACCGACAGTGGCGATCAAAACGAGCACGGCCGCGTAACGCTCGTAGGCGATGGCTCTATTGTGCCAAGTGAGCAAGTACACACTTTACTTGATAACTATATTGCCCTATACCCCGAAGCCGCTAGCTATCGCAATGCGCACGACTTTCAGTTATGGCAATTAGACGTAGTACGTGTGCGTTACATTGGCGGCTTTGGCAAAATATTTTGGCTTGAACAAAACGAATGGCAGGATGAGGCAAAAAACTGGGACGAAAGCCAACAGCAAAGCATGATTAACCATATGAATGAAGATCACCAAGATGCTATGTCGCTCATATTAATGCAGCACTACAGCGTTGCTGATAACACCCCAATAATGAGCGGCTTATTACCCACTGGCTTTTATATACAAAGCCAAAAGCGTAACTACTTTATTAACTTTAAAACCCAGTGCAACAGCCCGTTAGAGGTACGTAAAGCGCTGGTTGAGCTAACCAATCAAGCACGCAACAACTTAGCTAATACAGAGGAAACAGTATGAAAAAGTTAATAAGCCTTGCACTACTATTTAGTGCCAATGCTGCATATGCAGACGAATGCACACTAAATATAGATGCAAACGATATGATGCAGTTTTCAACTAAAACACTAAGCGCTCCTAAAAGCTGTAAAAAAGTAACCGTAAAGCTTAATCATGTAGGTAAATTACCTGCCAATGTAATGGGTCATAACTGGGTGCTATCTACTGAGCAAAACATGCAAGGTATTATCACCGATGGCAACGCAGCAGGGCTTAGCAACCAGTACTTAAAGCCTGACGATAGCCGCGTACTTGCCGCTACCGACATTATTGGCGGTGGTAAATCAGCGCAAGTGACTTTTGATACCAGCGGCTTAACCGCCAAAACAGATTACACTTATTTTTGCTCTTTCCCTGGCCACTACGCCATGATGAAAGGCACATTTACACTTAAATAAATAGCAAAGGGTGTATTAATCAAACACAGTGCCAACCTATTATTGGCACTGTGTTTTTTTGCCTCGTTTAGCTAACGCTTTAAAAGCCGCTTGTTGATGCGCTTTTTGAACATAACGAGGTGGCAAAGGGTTAGCCTGCAATTGGTACCCATCTTGATTTGCTTGCACACTTGTTACCGGCGATATCCAAACAACATTTAACTCTGGCGCTAAACGCTTAATAACACGCGCTATACCTTCGCCATTTTTTACATGAAAATCGCCCGCTATATGCATTACCTGCGCATCTTTATGTGCATTTAAATAGTTAACAATAGACTCCCCCATGGTTTCATCCCACGTAACTTGCGCTGCATAATAGTTTTCGTTTTGACTTGGCGTACCATGGTGCATTGATGCCATAAAGCGTTGTTTATAATCACTGGGGGACGTATCAATAGTGGCTGCAATGTAGCGGCGCTGTTTATCATCAAGTTTATTTAAATAACTTATGCCTTGCCTGCCAATACAGGTAACAATATTTTTAGGCGCATTGGCAGCTATTACATCGCTATTGTTCGTTTTTGCCAGCTCTACCAACGCACGGTAATCACTTTTGTAGTTAGGCCACGCTTGGGTGTTATCAATTAAGTATTGCTCACCAATTTCACCTTTAACATACTGGTTTAAAGTAAGCTGATCGGCGCGGCTAAATTGTTCAAGCGAAAGGGCAGTGCGTTTATTACTTTTGCTTAATTGCTCAAATAACTCAGCCTGAAATAAATGCACACCCGGGTGCGTATGCCATTCACCTACTAAAACCACATCGGCATTTAATAGCGTGGGCTCTAATAATACAGAGCTAACAGGCTTTGCTTGTGCATTATAAAGCGCAGTGTAATAAAGCGTTGAGCTTTTATCAGGCGGCACAGTTGTTGTGCTGCAACCACTCAAACCCGTAACTAACGCCAGAGTTAACATAGACTTTTTCATACTCATCTTTCAAAACCCGTTAATACAAATAATTATCAATATCATATATTTATAATGCGCTTTAAGCCAGCCAAAAACAGTACAAAATAAATAAGCAATGAAGATTAAATAGCGGGTTGTAGAGTGCAATTGATAGGCAGTTATGAGCGTTCTATCGTCATTCAGGGGGCGTTAGCTTAGTTAGAATAAGAGGATACTTTCCTCATTTTTACAAGTTTATATGAGTTACAGAAAGCATAATATTTATAACTGGCAATCACTTACACTATTTGCTATTAATGTAAGCTCACAAAATAAGGACGTTTTCACGCTAAAATAGGGAAAGTGTCCTCTGATAAAGCTGTTATGTAACACGGAGAGTTTAGTGAAAATTATACCTATAGCATTCATGGGCGCACTATTAGCCTTCCCATCATCTGCAAATGAAAATAGTTCTATTGGATATTTAGCTCTTCAAGCATTGAAAAATAAAGATGGTACAAATTTAAGCCTCCAAGGAGGCTGGACTATTATCGAAGATAAAGAAGAGTCTAACTTGGTTTTATGGTCGTTTACTCCCGAGACTCACACAGCTCACCCAGCAGCGATAAAACGTAAAGTCCTTGAGAAAAACCAAGCAATTTACATTCAAATGTCAGCACTCTGCCAAGCTAAAAAGGCAGATTGTGACAAGTTAATGAAAGAGTTTGAGCAGCTAAATAAGAACATCATGAAAGGTTCTGGATAAGTGTTACATAATCGGGTAGCCGGAGGTCTCTAACCTCCAGCCCCCACACCACCCATCATGCGGGTCCGCAATGGGCGGTTCATCTCCCGTAATGAATATTGATCCAAATATCTTTCAATGACACTAAA
>NZ_JADYXA010000063.1:0-14356 GCF_015864495.1 Pseudoalteromonas sp. SWYJZ98
AGTGTTGCTTGCAGTGCTTGTTCTATATTCACAAAAAAATCCGTAGTTAGTTTCCTAACTACGGATTTTGCATGATCGTTTGGATCGGTCAACCGGTCATTTTCTTAACTGATCGGCATTAAGCGCATGCGCTCCTTTTTTAATACCTTAAAATTAAGGGTTAAGCAGGTAGTTTTTCTAGCCATACTTTTAACCAAGGCTCGGTTACCGGCCACGGTTCAAAATCTTCACATGCATCTATTTCTAGGCGGTTGCCCACAGGCTTTGCTTGTAAATCACGAAGTAGCTCGTCAAAGCTTCGCCCTGCGCCACAAAATGTATCGCCGTAACATCTGTCACCCATTGCAATTACACCAAATGGTTTATCGGTAAGCATTGGGAAAGTGCTATTCATTGCAAAGTACAATCCGGCCAAATTACTCGGTACATCACCTTGGCCTGTTGTGGAGGTAACAATTAAAATATGCGATGCATTTTTTATATCATCAAGTGATGCTTCAGTAATTACTGTAGCAGTATGACCCGCTTGCTCTATTGTGGCTGCAACTTCATCGCTTAAACGCTCTGCACCGCCATTAACGCTGCCTACAAAAATACTAATATGTGCCATTAATAATCCTTTTCTTGCTCTGGCCAACCTAGCTGCTTACATATTTCAAGCATGTCTTCACCTAGTGGCGCTTTAATTGTTATTGATTCATTACTATAAGGGTGCACAAAACTAAGCTCTGTTGCAAATAACATTAAGCGTCTTAGCTCAAAATGATCCCTAAAAAATTGATTATGCTGGTTATCACCGTGATTTACATCCCCAATGATAGGCAGTGATAAGTGCTTTAAGTGTCTACGAATTTGATGCTTGCGCCCGGTTTTTGGAAAACACTCAACTAACGAGTAACGCACTGTTGGATACTTACCTATAGGAATAGGCAATGCAGCTTGGTGCAAGCAATTAAACTGGGTTTGCGCTTCTTGCGGTGCTTTATCTTGATCTGCAAACTTATCGGCTATTTTATCAAGTTCTTCTTTAAGCGGTTTATCTAAAAATACTGACTCTGGCGCAAAGCCGCGCACTAACGCCAAATAGCGCTTAGCAATAGTACCTTCAATAAATAGCTGGTTCATATCGCGAGCAGCTTCCGAGTTCAATGCAAACAGCAATACGCCCGACGTAGGTCTATCGAGCCTATGTACTGGAAATACATGTTGCCCTAGCTGGTCGCGCAACATTTGCATAGCAAACTGGGTTTCGTGTTTATCTAAAAACGAGCGATGCACTAATAAACCTGAAGGCTTATTTATTGCCACATAGTTTTCATCTTGATACAAAATAGTCAGCTCGCCATATTCAATAGGCGCTAGACGCTCACTCATTTGGTTCTCCTAAAAAGGTATCAAGGGCTGTTAGTAATTCAATAATTTCATCGCTTCCGGCTTTATTCACAAGTGTCATTTGCGCCATAGGGGCAATAGCAAAGTTACGCGGTAGTGGTTGCCTATGTGTTAATAATTGCTGTATTTTTTCAATAAATACAAATTGTAACCACTGCTCAAATGCTATTGTATCGTGACAAAAAGGAGTATTTGAAAGCAGTGCCTCAGCGTCTATTGGCTCACTTTGCCAAAGCGCGTGTTTTTGTAAAAGTGCCGTTAGCTGCACTAAATAAGTTTGGGTTTGCTGGTACATAACCACCCTCTTTTATATATGTAATGCAATTATACCCTGTTCCCTCATAGGCGGCTATGACGTATAATTAATGTAATTTTGCAGTAAAAACAGTTGAGAAAACAATGAGTGATCAAATAGCTACATTAGGTCAGCTTTTAGATGGTGCGGGTACTCAGTGGCGTGCTTTTGATATTGGCAGGCACATTACTAAGCTTGATAAAAAACAATTTTTAGCTATTGAACAAGCTCAAGTGCCTTACCCTTATCCACTTGCTGGTCATGCATGGCTCGCTATTCAATTTTGGGATACTAAAGCCAGTAAAGAACCGTATGTATGGTTTTTAAAATTTCCACTTGATGAGCAAAGTATGCTTGTCAGTGCTAGTCGCGATCACTTTGCTGATATGGTTATTCAAGCGCTAGGCACTGAAATTACAGGCGAACAAGCCGATGGAAAGCTTGATAATAACCCTTATGTTTTTACACCAAACGCAAATAAATTAGCGGCATTTAACGCCCAAGTAAAAGTACTATTAAAACAGCCTGCATCGCAGTATTACGAGCATGCACAACTGTACTTTAGCGGTAAAATTGGTTTTGATAATTGGCAAAGTGTTGCACTACAGGGTATTGCCGATTTTGCACTACGCTTAGACAGCGATACAAACTTAAGTAATCTGCAAAAAGCATGGGCGCATTTACCTATTGAAGTACTACAACCACTCAGTGCAATGCTTGAACACGTTGAAATACCAACATCAATGAGTGAGTTACTTGTTGATTACACCCAGGGTGCAATTAGTAACAACGACACAGTGGCTATAACCGCAGCACTAAGATCAGCTTCAAAAGGTCAAGCTCAAGGGTTATGCGCTCAATTAGTCGATACTGTACTAAGCTCACCAGTGAGGCACGACTCTGACGTGTTACTAACAATAGCTGGGCGGTGTTTTAAGCAATTAGAAAACCCTGAACGCTTACATGTATTTATGGATAATTGCGCGCATCATCAAAAAATTGAAGAATTGTTTCCAAGTATTTTTGCTGACTTAGTTGCAATACCAACTATTCGCCCGCATTTATTAGGCTTATTACGTAAAGAAAATCGTAGCGAAACCCTCGCGCGTGCAATTGGAAGGTTATTCTCTTAAATGGCAAGTTTATGGACGTTCATACTTATTGGTAGTGTAATTTACTTATTTTGGCTTAACCGAAAGGTTGCTGAAGCGGCGAACGTTCATGCTAAACGTCAAAGTGAGCAACTGCAGGTGCAGTTGATGAGTGTTGCATGCACAAAACGCCGCTTTGGTTTTTTAAAGAACGGCAAGCCAGGCATCAAAAGTGAATTTATATTTGAGTTTTCAAGCGACGGTGAAAATGCTTATCAAGGTGTGTTAATTATGGAAAATGAGTTTTTGAAAAGTGTGGTTATTCCACCCCATAAAATATAAAACTTAATATACTTTAGGAGTATGTGTCTTAAATTAATAAATTTAATTCAACACAAAAAACTAAGGCGTAACTAAAGTTACGCCCCAATTGGACTGCATCCTGCTAGATATCCATTATCTTAAATCCGTATTATCATCCCCTGAACGAGTAAACAACCTTGTTTACCCTCACATTGCATCCTGCAATATCCATGGCCACCTTGGCAAACCCACGAAATCTATCGTTTGGCTACATCCGTAGCATCATCCCTGGTAATCCTTTAAAGTAGCTCCTGCCACTTTTGCATCCTGCAATGTCCACTTGCCATCTTGGCAGTCCTGCGTAAACTAACGCTCCTGCTACTTCCTGTAGCGTCATCCGTGATTATCCTAAAGTAACTCCTAGCTACTAAGTGCTTCATGCACTTCCTTATTCTTCCTTGTATCCATTTTAGCTTGTCCTTTATGCTTCCTGCTAGCATCTGCTATGTTGCCTATTCCGTATCCTTGGCAGTAACTCAATCATTGAGCTATGTCGTCTTTACAAAGAGAAGTTTAAAGCAATCAGGGGAGAGAAATAGGACTTAACATTAAATAAATAAACGTCACAAAAATGAAAAAACAAAATAAATACTGCAGAACAATAACTTAGAACAAAAAAGGCTACTTATTAGTAGCCTTTAAGTGACAATGCTTACGATGATGTGAGATATATCTCACGGTCTTATGTCCGTTTGGGCGCATTGGCTTACATTATAATTTTAAATAGTTGGCTCAATTATTGATTTAAACAGTAACTCGCCCTCTACTTGATTAAAAGTAAGGTGTTTAAATGCTTCAAATTTTTCAGTTTTAAAAAATTCAATGTGCTCCTTACGTGTTACAAATACAGCCATCCCTGTTGACTCAGCGTTACATTTAACCAAGTCATCAAGCCCGCGTAGTAAGTAACGACCAAAGCCTTGTCCATGAAAATGAGGATCTACGGCAATAAAAGCTAAAAAATAGTAATTGCCTTTTTGTTTAAGGGCGTCTCTAATTGTTTGTTCTTTATCTATTAATTGATTTGTTTGTAAGTAGCCCGCACTCAGCATTAATTTTAAACGCCAGTGCCAATAACGCTGCGCTTGTAATTGGCTATTAGATTCAAATACACACGCTACTGCTTTTAATTTATCGTTGCGGTATAAACCAATTAATGGCTGTTTTTCTTGCCAAAAACTACTGAGCTCTTCGCGAATTAATGATCGTAATTTTTTTTCGTAAACTGATTTATTTTCGTCATTGTAGCTAAGCATGTTTAGTAATACAGGATCGTCATGATAAGCCTGATAAATTAGGCTCGCTGCAGTACTAATATCTTCTGCAGCTAAATACTGTACGCTGAACGTATCAGCTGGTGTGGTTACACTCATTGTATTTCCTTTATTATTTTAGCTATAGGCTGTTTAACTTTAAACCTAACTATATACCTAAAATTATTAACCGTAAATTCAGCGAGAGTTTAACTAGCAGGAGGTACAGTTAGGTACTAGTATGAATTTTCATTCATTTAAAGGAGCAATATCATGGATACGACAAAACACGACATTAACACACTTTTTGCACAGCTTGGATTACCAAATAGTGATGAGCAAATAGATGCGTTTATTGCCTCACATGAATTAGAAGACACAACATTACTCCAAGAAGCTTCTTTTTGGGATGAGGCACAACAGCACTTTTTAGCTGAATCCCTTGCACAAGACGGAGATTGGAGTGAAGTAATTGACGAGTTAGATGTACGCATTCGTCAAAGTAAGTAATTTTATTTAATGTACCCTCCCTTATTTATTGCTAACATAGCATCTGCGCAGCATTTATATGCTGCGTATTTATTTTATTAAAGAGTTATATATCTAATGAATTCAGTTGTATTTGATGCAATCAAAGCCCTTCTCGATGAAGGCAAAACCCCTACTGTAGCACTAACTAAAAGCCGTTTGGCGCAACCGGTTCCAATGCCGATGATTATTGCAGCAGTAAGCCAATATAAAAACAATCCTGATTCAATTAATAACTTCATGAGAAACCCACAGCAGTCAGATAATACTGAGCTTAAAACAAGTCAATTAGATAGAATTGAGCAAAAACTCGATAAACTTCTTGCGCTGCTAGAACAAAAATAATTTGAGACTATAAATGTTCGTTGTTGATTTAACTTTTGATTGCTACCAAGACACCACCCTAGAACAAGCCGAACAAGCAATAAATCGCTTAGTAAATGCACTGCGTTTTAATGGTCAAATAATGGGAGAAGAATTTCCAACCGTTTTAAAAGATGGATTTTTTATTACCCGCGTAATGTGCCCTACTGAAGATGCAATGCACCCGCTAAATAACAGCCCGTTTGTTAAGCACAGTATCGAAAAGTTACATAGTGCTGGGCTACTTGCGCCAAAAGTAAAAGTGATCGGACAAGATATTCACTCCAACGGTGCTGATTGCTGCAAAGAACCATCAAGTTATATTTTATATACAACCTATGTGCATACGTGCAGCCCGCTTTATTGTGGTGATGACTTTTTGCCTGTGCCGCTATTTCGTATTCCGGCAATTGCTAATGGTGACTATAAAACGCTTATAAAATGGCAAGAAGATTGGCAAGCCTGCGATCAAATTCAAATTAATGGCGCAACCCGTTGTGAATTTCCGGCGCTTGAAGAAATATCGAGTATTCAAAGCGACTTATACAGACGCGGAAAAGACATAACAAAGCGAATTAGTTTTTTAACTAAAAAGCCAACCTATTATTATTTATACCGTGTAGGCGGCGTAGATAAAGCGTCTGAACTTGAACGAAAGTGCCCTAGTTGTAATGGCGACTGGAAATTACCTGAATCGTGGTTTGGGTTATTCGACTTTAGGTGTGAGCCGTGTGGCTTGGTGTCTAATATATCGTGGGATTTTCAGTAACTACTTTAATAAGCGCTTAAAATCAGCTTAGTGATAACGCTAAGCTGATTTATTAAACACGTTTTAAACCTCTAACGCCTTTAAAAAAGCATTAATGTTAGGTGCAAGTACATGGTGTGTTTTTTTGCCTACGTGCTCTAAGCATACCTCGCCAGTGTGCACCAATACACTCACTAGCAAATCATCTTGATCTGTTAAACCAATAAACACTGTTTCTGGCTGCTTGAGCTTGCGTTTCATTAACACGTGGCCCGTGATATTTTGCTGTAGCAAATTAAAGTCTTCTTCGTTCCATGCTTGTAGTAATTCAACCTGATGCCCATCAATACTTGCTAAAATACTTCCACCGTACATATGTCCGTATAGCTCGCTAAGCGCTTTTGGAAACTCAAGTTCTAGTGCACTGGCTAAATCATTAAGCGAACCTGCAGGTCGCTGACGCGCCCCCTGCCATTGAATGTTTCCTTGCTCGTCAACCTCACCAACTTCACATGGGCTTGGCCATTGCTCGTCATGCGCAATAAGTGGGTACTTTGTAGTGTTTTTAAGGGTATTTTCGCTAAATGTTTGATGAAGTTGTTCTATAAGCAATGCAACAGACATACTGTGAAACTCATTTAAATTAGATATAATGTCCCTATTGTAACTATTTAAGAGCAAACATGACAGATTACAGCAATTCTCCAGACCTTAAAGGTAGCGTATTAGGCCAATCTACTGAGTATGTAGATGTGTACACGCCAAGCTTGCTTTTCCCTATTGCGCGCAAACTAAATCGTGATGCTTTAAATATTGACGAAGCAGAGCTTCCATTTAAAGGCCAAGACATGTGGACAGGTTACGAGCTTTCATGGCTAAACAATAAAGGTAAACCGCAAGTTGCCGTGGCCTTATTTACCTTTGAATGCCAAAGCAGCCATATTATTGAGTCAAAGTCGTTTAAACTTTATTTAAATAGCTTTAACCAAACCCGATTTGAAAGCATTGATGTAGTAAAACAGCATTTAATTGATGATTTATCAAACGCGGTTAACAGCCCTGTCAAAGTAACTTTATATAATCCTGATGATTACAATTGCTTACCGTGTACAGCGCTGCCAGGTGAATGTATTGATGATTTAGATATTGAAATTAATAATTACGATATTGATGCTAATTCACTTAAAGCAAAAAGTGATGAAGTAGTTACTGAAACGCTCTACAGCCACTTACTTAAGTCGAACTGTTTAATTACCTCCCAGCCTGACTGGGCAAGTGTCATTATACGATACACAGGCGAGCAAATATGTCGCGAATCGTTATTGCGTTATTTAATTTCGTTCAGAACGCATAACGAATTTCATGAGCAGTGTGTTGAGCGTATTTATAGCGATTTAACAACACAACTTAATATTAAAGAGTTAGAGGTTTACGCGCGTTATACTCGTCGCGGTGGGCTTGATATAAACCCGTATCGCTCTACGCATTATAACGATACGCCATTTGCAGTTAAAATTAATCGTCAGTAGGTTATTTTAAACTGGAATATGAGTATTAAAAAAGGAGCCTAGGCTCCTTTTTACATTTTTTAATTAATACCAATTCCATTAAGTATGTGAGCTAAGTTTTACGCCGAAAAAACAATTCAGTTCTAGGCTTAAATTGATGTAAATGGTTGTTCCCTTTGCGAAATTTACAACAAAGAAATGGGTTGTTTTAGCAAGTAAAATAGATCAGCTATTTATTGGAATTGGTATAACTTCGCGCTTAGTGGGTATGGGCATACCACACACATCAACGTAGTTATGTGCTTTAACAAACCATGGTTCAACACGGTTTTTACGAGCACTAATTAAGTTTTTAAACACCGGTGAGTTTGTTTTCATCACTTTAAATATACTTTTATCGCTTTGTATATCGCCAAGAACTTGTATATTGGTAATTGGGTTAAACACTTTACCTTCAGTTGGTGTACGCGCTAAACGATTAAAATGCTCTATACCTTCAAGCACTCGACCAAACACCGTAATATTTTTATCAAGGTAGCGCGGGCCTTGCCCTATTGTTACAAAAAACTCCGTACTCGCACTATTTTTATCGTTGTCGCGCGCCATGGCAAACACGCCACTACAATGCACTTGCCATGTTTGCGTATGTGCTGAGTTTTGAGCTACTGCAAAGCCGTTTAAAAAGCCGGTAACTGGTGCATATCCGTCGCCATTTAGCTCAGTAATTAAAAGTGGTTTGTTTGTTGTTAAATAAAACTCAGCTAGAACTGTTTTATCTGCAGTTTTAATTAACTTTTTACCCGAGCTGTCGCCACCTTGCGCTACAAAACCCTCAACAAACCGATAAACGCTGGTGTTTTTATAAAACCCTTCTCGCGCTAACTTTTTAATGTTTTGAGCGTGCTTTGGGGCAAGCTGTTCATTAAGTTCAATATACGCATCGCCCGTTGGCAGCGTTACCTTTAAAATATTTTGAGCATCCACTACTCGCCAGTCATTATCTGTTGCACTAGCAATTACCTCACTCGCGCTCAATAAAGGTAGCTCTTGTTTAGCAAAATCATCACCTAGTTGTTGAGCACAACCGCTCAATAAAACACTAAGCAGAGCTGGCAATATAATTTTTTTCATCGCTTATATCCTTATAATTATTATAGTTTTGGTTATTCCCAATCAAACTTATATAGCACATCAACATTTTGATATAGGCCGCTTGTTATCTCTATGTATAACTGTGAAAGTAACTGATAACGCACAGCCACTTCACTGAGCGAATCAAATACACCCACGCTATATTTAACTTGCAAACTGGGTGCTACGTATCCTGATATTTCTACTTTGGTACTATCACCACTACCTGATGAGCTTAAACTTACATCTGACAGCCCAAAGGTTTCACCTACCTTAGAAACAACCCCTTCGCTGCGGCTGACCCCTTGAGAGAGTAATAACTGCGTGAGCATAGCATCGCTTGACGAACTTTCTCCATCACCTAAAGGCTGGCCATTAAGTAAATATGCAAGTGCTTGTGCTTGATCCATCGCAGGCTCAGAAAATATCTTGAGCGTTGGTTGTTCAACATTACCTGTGAGCGTAACCCCTGCAATCACACCGTTTGCAGTCGTATCTGGGTTACGTATTGCTTTAATATTTAAAAATGGTTGTTCAATTGAACCGCTAAAACCTACTTGCCCGGTGCTGATTATTAAATCTTGCCCAAAGGCTAAATAAGTACCTTCAATTAAGTTAAGCTCACCTGTGGCTATGATTGGCGCACCTTGACTCATTTTTATCACTAAATCACCTGCAACTTTTGATTCCAAGCCAAACGACTCTACTTTTACATCGTTTTTAACAATCACTTTTAAATCTATGTCGTAATCAAACGGGACTGTTTCGGTGGCCTCAGTTTTTTGATCAACAATAATTTCATCATCGCTAACTTGCACCGCCCCCTCAGGAAGCTCTTCAATCATTATACGACCATAAGGCACAATTACCTCACCAGCAAGCTTGAGTGCATTATTAGCCAAGCCTATTTTTAAATCCGGCGATACTTTAAAAGTAACCCCTTGCTGCGCGCGTACATAAAACTGCTCGCCAACTACCGCAACATTTACAGCAGGTTGCGCACCTTGCCAATCAACGTCACCGGTGAGATTTATTTTACCGCCCTGGTTGTCGTTTAAGTTGCCTTTTATTGTGGCTGTTGTTTTATCAAACAATACGTTTATATTTGATTTTTGCAGCGCTATAGGTAATTGCTCGCCCTCTAAACTAATATCGCTCACATTAAGCTCGCCATTTAATAAAGGATCTTTTAACGTACCTGCTAACGCGACTTTTCCGCTAATATCACCTTTTAACTGCTCGAGGGTTTCAAGAAATGGTTGTAAGTCTGAAAGGAGTATTTTATCAATATTAATAGTGCCGTTAAGCGCTTGCGTATTTTGTATGTCGTCAATATCAATTTGTGTGTTTATTTTACCAAGCACACTTGATTCTAAATTAGCTTCAAGCTTGCCAACTTGAGAGTCCGAAAATGCACTAACAGTTAGAGTTTCGATTGGTAATTTAAAACGATCTTCTTCCGAGGTAAGCACCGCTTCTAAGTCGCTAGAATCGATATTTGCGCGTAATGTTTTAAGCGCACCGCTTTGCCAATTAAGTGCAACATCGCCCGCTATATTACCGCGAGTACGAATGCTATTAGGTAAAAAATGCTTAAGCTCCTCAAGAGCTAAATTGCTTAGTTTAGCATTTAACTGACCGAGATTTTTTGACTGCGCTAAGGTGTCTATGCACAATTTACTTTGCTCAGATGCCCAACAATGTGCACTTACATCAAAGTCGCCACTTTGCGTATTAATCATAATGGCAATGTTTTTAGTATTACTAAAACTAAGCTTTTTATCGCTGAGCGTTACATTACTAAGCTCGCCATTCCAAGTGGTATTATTAATTTTGCCATTAACTTCAAACTCTACACTGCCTTGCTCGGCATCTACAGATGCCGTAAGTTGGTGATCTGTTTTGTCGCCGCTAATATCAATTTTAACGCTATTAATTTGCTGTTCGGCTACAAGCGCCGAACCAACACTTACCGACACATCGGTTTGCCAATCGGCTGCGGTATCTAACTGCCCTTTTACTGATAATTTATTAATGTTTATTTCATCAAAAATAAAGCGATCGAGTATTAGCGCTAAATCAACAGAGGGCGTTAACCTTTCCCCTCTCACTTTTAAATTTGCGTTGCCATCAGCAGTAAATGGAATATTAGCTTTTTCATCACTTTTAAGCGTTACTTTGCCATCAACCTGCCAAGTGTCATCAACTTGCCCGCTTAGTGCTAATTTATTGGTGCCACTACTTAAATAAAAACTATCAATATTAGCTTTTAACGTGTTGTCGAGCTTAAAGTTTGAGGCAAATTCTAGTGGCACGTCGTTAAGTAATCCGTTTAACTTTGTATTATTCATTTGTAGCTGCCACTTGTCGTCAGCTGCATTAAACGAGCCTTTAAACTGTCCTGAAATATCACTGGTAGCGGCATCAGTTAAGTACTGCGCTTTTAAGTTAGCAAGCGTGCCATTAAAGTTAGCCTGTATGCCTTTTTGCCAATCAACATTGGCTTGTATAGTTGCACTGCTTTCGTTCGCTTTAATGCTTAGCGCTTGTAAAGTTGCTTTGGTGAGACTGCCTTTTAATTGGGTATTTAAGTCAACAGCTGGGTACGCGCCTAATTGGCTATTCCCCTGCAGGCTAAGCTGGTAATCGTCGGCATTACCTTGTGCATTGAGGCTTACATTTCGCACTTTAAGCTCATTACTTTGTGCATCAATAAGCCACTGTTTAATTTTGCCATTTAACTCAAACGGATAGTTTTTTTGCTTTAAATTTGCCGTTGCCGTTAAACTAAGCGGATATTGTCCCTGCGTTTCTAAATTTAAGTTTAGATTTGATAAGTCGCCATTCAACTGCAAATTGGCTTGGTGCTCATCACTTTGTAAAACAACATTCCCTTTTATGGGCAAATTTCCTGCAAGCTCAGCATTAAGGTGCGTATTAAGCTGCCACTGCTCATACTTTGCTGAGAATGACTCTAAATTAATAACCGCATCTTCCACACTTAATTGCAGCGAGATGTTTTCAATAACATGCTGGGCTTCGTTTTGCTCAATCGTAATGTTAGCTATTTCAAAGTCTTCAACAACTAAATCAAGTGGTGAAGTAAATTCTATATTAGGCAGTGCGGGTAGCTGCGTCAAAGGCGCTTGAGTATTTTGCGTCATTTGTGTTTTCGCATCTTGTTCTTGCTCTTTTAAAGCAACAAGTATGGTGGGAATATTCAGGCTTTTAACCGTCAGCTTTGAACCCTCTGCTTTTGCTGAGAGTTTAAAGTTATTAACGCTTACGTTTGCACTTGGATGCTCTAGCGTAAATTTATTGATCGCAATGTTTTTTACAGCAATATTAAAAGGTAAGCTGATTTTTTCAAGCGGCTCTGCCGCGGCTTCTTCTTGTGACTCTGCAGTTTTTGGTAATGTTAAATTTATAGATTTAGCACTTAAGTTATCTATACAAATTCCATCGCACTGCCACCAAAACAAATCAATTTTCAATTGTTGTGCATTAAAGTCCAATCCGTTGCTAGTAAAGCGCACATTAAAGGCATCATTATAAATAAAACGGCCATTTTTAATTTCAATATGTAGTCCATCTAACGCTTTGTTTGCACTATAAGCAATAAATTGATTACCGGGTGCGGTAAATAACAAACAAAATAGTGCGACAACTAACGTGACAAAAATAGCACTTACGGCGGCTGTTATCTTTTTTAATACTGACATTAAATTTCTGGCCCTATGGTAATACTTAAACGTGTGCTTTTACTTTCTTTTGTTAATCCCCAAGCGTGGTCTATACGCACTGGGCCAACGGGTGTTAAATAGCGAAAACCAAAACCAGCGCCTACTTCAAAATCATCAGAAAAATCATTCGTCGCAGTACCACCGTCAACAAATAAAGCTGCGCGCCAGTTTTGAGCAAACTGATAGTTGTACTCTATTGTACTGGTTAGTAAGTATTTACCACCGATGAGATCGCCATCATCATTTTCCGGCGATATTGATTGGTACGCAAAACCACGAACACTTTGATCGCCACCTGCGTAAAAACGCAGTGAGTAAGGTACGTTTTCAATATCATCAACAAGCATTGCACCAACATTTGCTTTTAAAAACACTAAATGCTTATCTAAGTAAGTACGTAACCACGCATGTTGCATTTGAACCCTAATCAGATTAGTACTCGAAAGCACATCATCTAAGCCAAACTCAGCAGATATAAGCCACTGCTCTCCCCAGTATGGAGTCGTGCCGCCTTTTGATTTTTTGCGGGCGTAGCTAATGCCCGGCATTAACATTTCTGTGCTTTCTTCCTCTTCATCACCGATGCGGTAGGTTTCTTGGTCGCGGCGTAAAAATGCAGTACGCACCCACTTATTTTCGGTTAACCATTGGCGCTGAACCTGCCCAGTTAATATTTCACTGTAAGTGTCGTTTGTGAGCTCATCTTCTAATTTATAACCAGCAGAAAAACGCCATAAATCATCATTCGGATCATCAACTGGAATGGTATAAGCCATGGAAATATCTTGCTGCCTTTGCGCCACATTTAAATTAGTTTCGAGATAATGGCCGTCTTCTGTGATCCACGGTTTACTCCATTTAAAACGCACTTTGGGCCCTAGGTCAGTACTAAAACCGCCGCCAATTTCATAGCTATTTGCAGGCTTGTGCAATACATCTACCTTAATAGGTACTTGGCCATTTTTACGCGCAGCAATATCGGCGTAAACTCGCACGCTTGCAAAATAAGGGGTGCTTGATAAATCCAAATTATAGTCAGCAATATGTGTTGATTTATAAGGTTGACCCTGAGTAAAAGGCGCAAGCGAGCGTATGTATTTTTCAGCAGGCGTATTACTGGCAATTTTTATATCGCCAAACTGATATCTAACCCCAGTATCAATTACAAAAGTAATAACAGCACTATTTTTCTTAAGTGACACTTCTAATTTGCGCGCTGGCCACTTTGCATCAAAATAGCCAAGCTCCAATAGCATAGATTCTATTTTTTTATGAGCAGAGTCATATCTACCATGATTTAAAACATCACCTTGTTTTAAGTTGGTATTTTTAATTAATGCCTGTAATTGAGTATCATTTTGGCCATCGCCGTTTAGCGTAATATTAATTGCTTCTATGCGAGTTGCAGGACCTCGCTCAACTTTAACAATTAACTCGCTATCGTCTTTATCATAAATAACCTCGACGGTCGGGCTATAATAACCAAGTGCTTTAATGCTATTTTGTACTTGCTTTTGAGCATAACTGCGAAGTGTACGGGTTGGTTTTTCACCAATTAATTGCTTGAGATAAAGGGCTACGTTATTTTCTAAATCACCACTTAACCCTTTAATTTCGTATTCTTCTATGACTTTTTCTGCCGCATAGCTATTTGTCGCAATTAAAGCGCTCACAACACATATGCAACGTAAAAACTTAATAAACAAGTAAATATCCTTACTTTTAATATCTTACATAAAACTGGCTAATTACACGCATGTTAGCATAGCCATAATGAGCAACACATTAACTTAATAACTATCTAACGCGTAAATTTAACTTCGCGGATTCAAACCTGAAGTGCATAACGTTTAGGCGGCTTTAGCCGCCAAGTGATCCTGCATCAATTTTGCAGGCGTTTCAAATCCAAGTGTCTTCCTCGGACGATTATTAAGTTGCTCA
>NZ_JADYXA010000064.1:0-13305 GCF_015864495.1 Pseudoalteromonas sp. SWYJZ98
CGTTGAAGACTACAACGTTGATAGGCAAGATGTGGAAGTGGTGTGAGCCATTAAGCTAACTTGTACTAATTACCCGTGAGGCTTAACCATACAACGCCAAACGCGTTTTATGCGACAGTTTGACAGAAGTTAATATAACTAAAGTAGAAATTACTTAAAGAAAGACTTAAAAAATATTATCAGATATTTTCCAAATTCAGTTAATGCGTAGCGATACGAATTAACGCCCAAATTTGCTTGGTGACAATAGCGTTTTGGACCCACCTGACTCCATGCCGAACTCAGTAGTGAAACGAAACAGCGCCGATGATAGTGTAGCATTTGCTATGTGAAAGTAGGACATTACCAGGNTAGTGAAACGAAACAGCGCCGATGATAGTGTAGCATTTGCTATGTGAAAGTAGGACATTACCAGGCTTCAAATTCAGTCGAAGGACTTTAACCTTAATAATTAAAATAAGAAAATTGAAAAGAATTTTCTTGGTGACAATAGCGTTTTGGACCCACCTGACTCCATGCCGAACTCAGTAGTGAAACGAAACAGCGCCGATGATAGTGTAGCATTTGCTATGTGAAAGTAGGACATTACCAGGATTTAATTAAGAGAAACCCGTTACAGTAATGTGACGGGTTTTTTGCTTTTTGTAATTTTGTAAATAGTCCATGCCGAACTCAGTGGCGAAATAAAATAGTTCTAAGGCGAGCCCCGCAGAAGGACGCCCCGACACAAAGATAGTGTAGCATTTGCTATGTGACTCTCTACCGCTGTGGGCAGTACGACATTACTAGGATTTAATTAAGAGAAACCCGTTACAGCAATGTGACGTTTTTTTTGCTTTTTAAAATTAAGAAAAACATCCCCCTTTAAATTCAACAACAAAACTAGTTGCGTCTATTCGCGCGTGCTAAAATCCAATTTTTATGAATGATGATATAGAGGTCTAGTTTGCCTACAGCTGATTACCAAAAGGTGCTTGATGAAATAGCACATGAAGTACGCCCTTTATTATCACAAGGAAAAGTAGCTGATTATATACCGGCCCTTGCAGAGGTCGATCCTGAGCAATTTTCTATCGCTATTTATACAACTGATGGTAAAACTGTATGTGCGGGGGATTGCTCTCAACGTTTTACCATTCAGTCTGTTTCAAAAGTTATGACACTTACTATGGCACTGCAACGTTATGGTGATGAACTTTGGCATCGAGTTGGAAAGGAGCCTTCAGGTACTGCCTTTA
This sequence comes from Pseudoalteromonas sp. SWYJZ98, assembly GCF_015864495.1. NCBI lineage: Bacteria > Pseudomonadati > Pseudomonadota > Gammaproteobacteria > Alteromonadales > Pseudoalteromonadaceae > Pseudoalteromonas > Pseudoalteromonas sp. SWYJZ98. The sequence goes on from NZ_JADYXA010000064.1 coordinate 1,239, forward strand.
ATTCGCTTACACAGCTTGAGTTTGAAAAAGGGATCCCTCGTAACCCTTTCATAAATGCAGGCGCAATTGTAACGTGTGATGCGTTATACAGCCGCTTATCTGCACCAATGCATTCTATGCTCGAGACCTTTAGGTTGTTAGCTGGTAATAGAGGGATAGTGATTGATAAAAAAGTCGCTAATTCTGAGTATGAATTTAGACACCGTAATGCTGCTATGGCACATTTAATGAAGTCGTTTGGTAATTTTGAAAATGAAGTCGATGATGTTTTATGGTCTTACTTTAACTTTTGTTCTATTGAGCTCAACTGTATTGAATTAGCCAAAGCTTATAATTTTTTAGCAAATAAAGGTGTTGATAATCGATCGGGCGATCGTGTTTTAAGTAGCCGTCAAAATAAGCAGCTTAATTCGCTATTATTTACCAGTGGCTTATATGATGCTGCGGGGGATTTTGGTTACAGAGTAGGTATGCCAGGTAAATCGGGAGTGTCAGGGACTATTTTAGCTGTGTTACCAAATAAGTTTACTGTAGCTGTTTATTCTCCGGGGCTTAATTCGTTTGGTAACTCCGTTGCAGGAATAGCAGCATTAGAACTGCTATCTAAAAAGCTCGATATTTCTATTTTTTAGGAAATCGATAGGGAGCAATAATTGCTCCCACCGTTATTTATTGTTCCCAATAAACTTGTTCTAAACAATCTTCACGTTCAGGTAAACCACGAGATAAACGCGGAGAGTGCTGAACTAATACTTCATAGCTCGCTCGGTTAGCATATTTACTAATTTGCGATAGTGACGAGTAAGTAATAGCTTGTTGCTGATGTTTAGCTGAGTTTGCCACATTAAGCTTATGGTAAACATTCGCTGACAAATCATGTAGTACAGCCGCAAGTGCGCAGTCACCTGCACCATTGGTGTTTTTTATTGAATCAGGTCCACCCATAAATGGGGCCGTATGACTATATGCTCTGATAGGTTCATCACACTCATCTTTACGCATAGCTCGTGAGAATTCGTAACGGTTAAAATCAGGTATGGCGCCTGGTAGTAACGGGTATTCGGTTTCACGCTTTAAGCTTTCGTCTACGTAGCCGGCCATAAATAAGCCTTTTTCGCCAGCGGTACAAATAACTAAGTCTACCCAATCAAGTGCTTTATCAGCAGCTAGAAGAGGATCTTCAAAACCTGTAATAGCTAAACCTTCTTCTTCGTTCATAGCAAGAATATCAACATGCTTTTCAACAAAGTTTGCCCACCAAGTAGGGTCTTGTTCAATTAAGAACTTAGTACCGAGTGTAAGCACAACTGGCACACCTGCGTCATTAGCGTATTTTACCGCTTGCATAGTGGCTTCAGTCATTGTTTCGCTACCTTGAGTACGCATAAGATAGGCACTAATCACTAACGCTGATGAATTCTCAATAAGGTCTTTATCGATAGATTCAGGACGTAAGTGATTCATTAGGCCTGCACTTATTGCAAAAGTACGCTCACCGGTTTCATCAATTAATGTAAAACAACGGCCTACAGGCCCATCAACTGGTTGAAGGTAGTTTAAGTCTACACGGCTTGAGGTATTACATAAAAAACGGTAAGCGTAGCTACCTATTTTTATATTTTCGCTCATTACGCCTAATAAAACTGAGCGATCATCTGCAAGTACAGAGTAGTTGTGCATAGTGTTACCAATGGTTCCACCGGCAAACTCAAAATCAACCATATTGTTTAATTTTAAACGATCGTATAAGGCGTTTGTTGTATCGCTATCAATAACTTGCGACATCCCTCTACGTAGTTGAAATTCGTCAAGGAAAGCTTGATCAACTTTTGCCTCTATATCAACAACGATCTGATCGATACCCGTAATATAACTACGTTGTAATCGCTCTGTTGCGTTAAGTTGATTGGTAAGTGGATCTTTGGCTTCCACTGGAAAATAATGTTTATGCCTGCGGCGTCCAGGAAATTTCATTTGCTACCCGTGTTGTGAGCTAAATAAAAAAAGCGTGAGATTATAGCGTAAATCAGCACGAGTGAGCCATTACAAACGGGTAAATATTGTTTTATTTTTGGAATAAAGTAATGAATGGCGCACTTTAGAGTGCTAACTAGGTATAATTACAGCATAAAAGGTTATTTAAGTAGAAATAATGAACGAACCATTTGATGATTCCTACTGGATGGAACAAGCGCTTTTGTATGCAAAGCAAGCAGAGCTGCTTGATGAAATTCCGGTTGGAGCAATTGTAGTCAAAGATAACCAGCTAGTTTCAGTCGGGTATAACCGCTCAATAACGGATAATGACCCATCTGCCCATGCCGAAATGATTGCAGTGCGAGAAGCTGGAAAAGTCCTTAACAATTACCGCTTAATTGATTGCACCCTATACGTAACGTTAGAGCCTTGTTCTATGTGTGCGGGATTGTTAGTGCATAGCAGAATAAAGCGTTTAGTATTTGGAGCAGTCGATGCTAAAACAGGGTCTGCGGGTTCAATTATGAATTTATTACGAGAGCCTAAGTTAAATCATCAAGTTGAGGTGTGTGGTGGTGTTTTGGCACAGCAGTGCGGTGATACTATTTCGAATTTTTTTAAACGTAGAAGAGCGCAAATTAAAGCAGCTAAGAAAGCTGCTCGTGATGAACAAATAAATAAGCCTAACTAAAGCTAACTAGCGATTGGCTCTATTTCTGATTCAGCCATTTGCTGCATAGCAAACATTCGGCGACGCCAGATGATTTTTTTGTGTAGTTTTCGCAACATAACACGACGACGTGTGGCCGTTGAATAAATGACATTGCGTTTTAATCTTTGTGTGCGTCTACGTTTTAGCATGTTTTCTCCTAATGCAAGAGTGAGAAAGGCACGGGTATATCTTATAAAATAATGATATACAATTAACACACATTAGTGATCATTTGATGACAAGTAAACAGATATTTAATTTACTTAAATTTTGCTTACTGGCTTGCTCAAAAAACTGATACCTATACAAATCTTAGTTATTGTTTTCACTCGGTTGTTCGGGCTCAATTATAGGCTGTTGTTTTTCTGTTTGCGCTTCATCTTTGTTACTTTTTTCGTCACTTTCTTCATTTAGCTTTAGCTCGGTATCAGTGCTCTGCTCTGTGATTGGTTCTGGTTCAGGTTCTACAGCAATAGCATTATTCTCATCTAGCCAAACAAGTGCATCGTAATAGCGACGAATATTATCAACATATTTAACCGCTACATCGCCACGCGCATAACCATAGCGAGTTTTACGGTAATAGCGCTTTTTAATTAACAGCGGTAAGCGTTTTTTTACATCAGCCCATTTATCAGGGCTTGCGCCTTGCTGCTCGGTAATTATACGCGCGTCGTTAACGTGCCCCCAACCTACATTGTAAGCCGCTAGTGCAAGCCATGTTCTATCAGGTTGAGGAATTCTATCAGGAATACGCTTAATCAGTTTACTTAAATACTTACCACCACCGCGAATATTTTGCTCTGGCTCTAAGCGGTTGGTAACACCTACTTGTTTTGCTGTACTGCGGGTTAGCATCATAATACCGCGAACGCCTGTTGGCGATTTAGCGCGAGGATTCCACATAGATTCTTGATAGCTAAGTGCCGCTAATAAACGCCAATCAAGGCTACCAGCATATTGTTCAAACCATGGTTGGTATGTTGGTAAGGTTTCTTTGATAGCTTCGATATAAGCAAGGGTATTTACATAGTTAAATTGGCGCACGTGGCCAAAGTATTTTTCTTCAAGTACGTAGAGCTGATTACTCTGTTTTATATCGCCAAAAAATGGCACTAATAAGGAGTATAAAGAATCATCTTTTGATTTATTAAGTATCCATGCAATCGGGTCGTTATGACTAACAGAAAAACCGATACTTAAATTTGGATGATAACGTCGAAACAGCGATAGGGTATGCGTATCAGCGAGTGTGTAATCTATTTCGCCATCAATAACTGCTTGAAGTAGTTCTTCTTCATCAAACTCTTCGCTTTCTATCCAAGTAAGATCTGGATTGTTTTTTTTCATTTTTTGCAGAGTAAGCGAATGACTACTTTTAGCGATAACAGTAAAGTTGCCATCTAAGTCGGCAAACTCTCGAGGGCGAACACGTCCTTGCTTATAAACTAACTTTTGGCTGATTGTTCTGTAAGTTGGTCCATAACGGTATTGCTCTGCACGGGTTTTATTATAGGTAAGTCCTGAGGCAATTAAATCTAAATCGCCGCTTTCCAGGCGTTCAAACATATCGGATAAGTTAAAAAATGGCACTATTTCAAGCTCTACACCTAGATATTCAGCAAATGCTTGAGATAGCTCATATTCAAAGCCTTGTTCACCTTGAACGGCTTGATAATAATTACTAGCACTTGCAAGTGTACCCACACGTATTTTGTTTTGTTCTTTTATTTGGGCGAGTTGAGTTGGCTGCTCTTGCATATCACATGCACATAACAGCATAACTAAAGTAATGATTATTATTAGTTTTTCTTTGAACATTGAGTGCCCCTTAAGCTCGCCAGCCACCGTTATAGCAAAACTAAGCCATCGCGTCACTTTACCTTTTATTTTATTAACCAAAAGAGGCTATAAATAAAGCTAAAAAGTTAATTTTATGAAAAGCGTAATTTTGAGTTAAATCTGAATGCTAATTGGACTATAATGCGTGCCTAAAATATCGTTCAATCCCTAACCCCGGATGAAATTACCTATGTTGATCCTTCGTGGTGCACCAGCACTTTCAGAGTTCAGAGTTAATAAAATTTTAGCGCGTTGCCAACAATCGCAACTTCCAGTCACTAACGTATACGCCGAGTATGCTCACTTTGCCGATTTAACATCGCCGTTGAGTAGCTCTGAGCAAACCAAGCTTGAAAAACTATTAACTTACGGTCCAACTATTGCTGAGCATACCCCAGCTGGCAAACTTGTACTTGTTACACCTCGCCCAGGTACCATTTCACCTTGGGCATCTAAAGCTACCGAAATCGCCCACAACTGTGGTTTAAAGCAGGTTCACCGTGTTGAACGCGGTATTGCTTATTATGTTGAAGGTGATTTAAACGCAGAACAACTTGCACAAGTAACTGCGTTATTGCACGACCGCATGACTGAAGCCACACACAATGAACTTGAAGATGCGGCTCAGCTGTTTCGCAGTGATGCCCCACGCCAAATGTCGTCTGTCGATATTTTAGGTGGTGGACGCGAAGCACTAGCAACAGCCAATGTTGAGCAAGGCTTTGCGCTTGCTGATGACGAAATAGACTACTTAGTAGAAAATTTTACAAAGTTAGGACGTAACCCTAACGACATCGAATTGTTTATGTTTGCACAAGCGAACTCAGAGCATTGTCGCCATAAAATATTTAATGCTGACTGGACAATCGATGGTAAAGAGCAGCCAAAATCGCTGTTTAAAATGATTAAAAATACGTTTGAGCTAAATCCTGAAAATGTATTGTCGGCGTATAAAGATAACGCGGCAGTAATGAAAGGCTCAAAAGCGGGTCGCTTCTTCCCAAATGCGCAAGGTGAATATGCGTATCATCAAGAAGACATTGAAATACTAATGAAAGTTGAAACTCATAACCACCCAACAGCTATTGCGCCATTCTCAGGTGCTGCTACAGGTTCTGGTGGTGAGATTCGCGATGAAGGCGCAACTGGTCGTGGCTCTAAGCCAAAAGCAGGCTTAGTTGGCTTTACTGTATCAAATTTACGTATTCCAGGTTACGAGCAACCGTGGGAAAGCGATTTTGGTAAGCCGGGTCGTATTGTAAACGCACTTGATATAATGACAGAAGGTCCACTAGGTGGCGCTGCATTTAATAATGAGTTTGGTCGTCCTAACTTGTTAGGCTATTTCCGTACTTACGAAGAAAAAGTAACAAGCCATAATGGTGAAGAAGTGCGTGGTTACCATAAACCAATTATGCTTGCCGGTGGTTTAGGCAATATTCGCTCTGATCATGTTCAAAAAGGTGATATTCCTGTTGGCGCTAAGTTAATTGCGCTAGGCGGGCCTGCAATGAACATTGGTTTAGGCGGTGGTGCTGCATCAAGTATGGCCTCTGGTCAGTCAAACGAAGATTTAGACTTTGCTTCAGTACAGCGCGAAAACCCAGAAATGGAACGTCGTTGCCAAGAAGTTATCGATAAATGTTGGCAGCTTGGTGACGAAAACCCAATTGCATTCATCCATGATGTAGGTGCCGGTGGTTTATCTAACGCGTTTCCTGAGCTTGTTAATGATGGCGGACGTGGTGGTAAGTTTCAATTACGTAGCATCCCTAACGATGAGCCAGGCATGGCACCACACGAAATTTGGTGTAATGAATCACAAGAGCGTTATGTACTCGCTGTTGGCGTAGAGGACTTTGACCGCTTTGAAGCAATTTGTAAGCGCGAACGTGCCCAGTACGCTGTTATTGGTGAAGCAACAGCTGAACCTCACTTAACAGTGTCAGACAGCCACTTTAAAAATAACCCTGTTGATTTGCCGCTGGACGTATTATTAGGTAAAGCACCTAAAATGCACCGCGATGTAACGTCAAAGCAAGTTGTTGGCAAAGCGCTTGATATCACATCAATAAATGCAGCAGATGCAGCGCAGCGCTTAATGCGTTTACCAACCATTGCAGAAAAAACATTCTTAATAACAATCGGCGATCGCTCAGTTACGGGTTTAGTAGCGCGCGACCAAATGGTTGGTCCTTGGCAAGTACCTGTTGCTAACTGTGCTGTAACTGCGGCAACGTATGATACTTACCACGGTGAAGCTATGTCACTCGGTGAGCGTACTCCGGCTGCATTACTTAATTACGGTGCATCTGCTCGTTTAGCTGTGGCAGAGTCGTTAACTAATATTGCTTGTGCAAATATTGGTAGCCTTGAAAACATTAAGTTATCGGCAAACTGGATGGCAGCAGCGGGTCACCCAGGTGAAGATGCTGGTTTATATGAAGCTGTTAAAGCCGTAGGCGAAGAGCTTTGTCCTGCGCTTGGTTTAACTATTCCTGTAGGTAAAGATTCTATGTCGATGAAAACGACATGGAAAGATGAAGGTGACTCACAAGAGAAGTCAGTAACATCGCCGCTTTCACTGGTTATAACTGCGTTTGGTCGTGTTGACGACGTACGTAAAACAGTAACTCCACAACTGCGCACAGATAAAGGCGATACATCGCTTATATTAGTTGATTTAGGTGCGGGTAAAAACCGCATGGGTGCATCAAGCCTTGCGCAAGTTTATAAGCAACTGGGTGATGTAACACCTGATGTTGATAGCCCAGAGTTATTAAAAGGCTTTTATAACGCAATGCAAGCGCTTGTGGCCGATAGTAAATTACTTGCTTATCATGACCGCTCAGACGGTGGTTTATTTACCACGGTTGCTGAAATGGCGTTTACGGGTCATACCGGTGTAACGGTTGATTTAGCTGGTTTAACAGGCTCTGACATTGAAGCGCTTTATAACGAAGAGCTAGGTGCCGTAATCCAAGTAGCAAATGCTGATTTAGATGCAGTAAATGCGGTGTTTGAACAACATGGTATAGCAGCCATTAGTCACAATATTGGCACGCTTAACAGTGACGATACGATTATATTTAACCGTGGCGAAAATACGGTACTTAATCATACGCGTACTGAGCTTCGTACTATTTGGGCTGAAACAACATATCAAATGCAAGCACGCCGTGATAACCCTGAGTGTGCTAAGCAAGAGTTTGATGCTAAGTTTGATGCAAAAGATCCAGGCTTAAACGTAAAACTTAACTTTGATTTAAATGAAGATATAGCAGCGCCATACATTGCAACCGGTGCTAAACCGCAAATGGCTATTTTACGTGAGCAGGGTGTTAACTCTCATTTAGAAATGGCGGCGGCGTTTAATCGCGCAGGTTTTGCAGCCGTTGATGTACACATGAGCGATATTTTAGAAGGTCGTTTAACACTAGAGCAATTTAAAGGTTTAGTGGCCTGTGGTGGTTTCTCATACGGTGACGTACTTGGTGCGGGTGAAGGTTGGGCTAAGTCTATTTTGTTTAACGACATGGCACGCGATCAGTTCCAAAACTTTTTCCACCGTGAAGATACTTTCAGCTTAGGTGTATGTAACGGTTGCCAAATGTTATCAACGTTAAAAGAGTTGATCCCTGGTACTGAACATTGGCCGCGCTTTGTAACTAATAAATCAGAGCGTTTTGAAGCACGCTTTAGTTTAGTAGAAATACAAGAGAATCCGTCTGTGTTCTTTAACGGAATGGCTGGCTCGCGTATGCCTATAGCGGTTTCTCATGGTGAAGGTAATGCTGAGTTTGCAAACGATGCAGCCACTAAAGCGGCGCTTGATAGCGGCACTGTAGCGGTTAAGTTTATAGATAACTACGGTAACCCTACAACGCAGTACCCAGCTAACCCTAATGGTTCTCCAGAAGGTATTACAGGTATTACGTCAACTGATGGTCGTGCCACTGTAATGATGCCGCATCCAGAACGTGTATTCAGAAGCGTTGCCAACTCTTGGCATCCAGATGAGTGGATCGAGGATAGCCCGTGGATGCGTATGTTCCGTAACGCACGTAAAAACGTAGGTTAATTATATTTACGTTTATACAAGTTAGATTCATAATCTTACAGTAAAATTAAAAAGGCTGCATTGTGCAGCCTTTTTTGATTATACCAATCTGCTTATATATGGGGTCTATTTAACGTTAAGAAAATTACGCTAGAACTAGGCAAAAGTTTTTATATCTAGTTGTTCTAAATAAAAAACTTTTAACGACGTTATAGTGCAATTTAATTCGTTAAATTGATCAAAGATTTATGCAGGTTGGTATTAGTATAGCTAAAAGCACAAAGCATTTAAGGATAGTATGTTTAAGCNGTATAGCTAAAAGCACAAAGCATTTAAGGATAGTATGTTTAAGCGAATTGGTTTAATTGTTGGCGTTTTATTGCTAAGTACCTTGCTGCTTAGTTATGTATTTCGTTTACCTTTATTACAGTGGGTTATAGCGCCTGAGCTCGAAAAAGCGGGTGTCACATTAAACTGCCTTGATTTTTCAATCACGTCTGAACTAAATATTCATGCTGATAAAGTGTGTGTAAATTATCAAAATCAACAATTACAACTTACTGGTATTACTGCAAATACAAAGCGTGTAGATATTGAAAATGCAGTGCTAACAGTTAATCCACTCCCTAAAAGTGATAATGCTAATCAGCTTGCTAAAAATCTCGATTTAGCACTTCCCTTAAATCGCCCATTAATCAATATTAAACAGCTTGTAGTAAAAAGTGATGAGCTCAATAAGCCACTTAAAATAAGCATATTAGAACCCGAACTAAATAAATTTAATGTCTCAGGTGATATAAACGCAAGTGCAATTTTGACTGCTAATAAAGTAAGGGGTCAGTTTGAAATTAATGACACTTTTTTAAAGCACGTTATAAACACTAAAAATACATTAATAGCAGATTTTAACTTTAATACTCAGCAAGCATTTAGCTTTGATGGTATAGAACTTGAGTTAAATGGCGATATTAGCTCCCAGTTTGCTCACACGTATGAGCAGTGCAAAGTTAACGTATTAGCCACTGGTAAATTGGCGACGCGTTTTAATTTAAATAGCCAAGCGTTAATGTTTAATACCGATTTGCTTAATAACAAAATTAATTTAACACCAAGCTGTACTGAGTTAATTCCACCAAGTGAATATGCAGGCTTTATTAGCAAACAAGTGCCTTTAAATTGGCAACTTAAACTCCCTCAATCAATTCGCTTAGAGGCTAGTGAGCTCAGTGTTCCTGCAATTAATTTGTTAAGCGTGGGCGATAAGCAATTTGATATTTTAATAACAGATACAACACTAAATATTACATCTCCATTTGAAGACTTACAGACAACTTTGTCAGCTCAAATAAATACACCTGATATAAATAATATTAGCGTTAATGCTCAGTTATCTGACGCTGCAATTAAAGGCGATTACGTCGTTATGCTTGAAAATTTACCTGAGTTTGTACCCGCAACAGCGGATGGGCTTAGCCTTAGTGGTCACTTTAATATAAGTGAGTTTATAGACTCAAAACCAATTGGGCTTATAAATGCTAAATTAACGCTTAATAGTATAGATGCGTTTGATATAAGTGCAGTGCAATACCAAGGTGATTTAACAGCAAAAATGGATAAACAGTTAAACGCAGAGGTAGCGTTAACTCAGCAATTAAAAAGCGCAGAATATAAAGAATTTAAAGTCACAGATATAAGTAACACATTAACAGCAAATGCTAATTTAGGCGTAGGTGAGTTATTTGCTGATCTAACAGCAAAAACGAATATAAAGGCTGTTAATAGCCCCGACATAAAACTTAATAATATAAAAGTAGAGTCTACGGGCTTGCAAAGCCGTGCACTAAAAGCCACGCATCACGCATTTATAAACGATGTTGAGTTAGTGATAAATCATCATATGTCGTCGCAAGCTCATCCATTTGAAGTGGTTATTCCTGAACAAAGTGCGCTGTCGTTAAATGCGTTTATTAGTCAATTTGAGCCACTTGCACAGTTAACAGAGGGCGAATTTAATGGCTATATTAGTGGCGATATAAACTTACAAAATGCACTGTTCAATATAGGGATTAGTCATACAAGTGCATTGTATAACGATTACCTTGCGAGTGATTTAAGCAGTACATTTAGCGGGGAATATAATTCAGGTAAGCTTAATGTAAAACCAACTACCTTTAATTTAAATGAATTTAGAGCCGGTGCCGTAGTTAAAACTATTAAAGGTCAATGGCAAGTTAATAACAATACCGCGCTTATAAATGATGTAAAAGGAAGTGTGTTTAGTGGCGAGTTTTCATTAGATAGCTACACAGTAGGGAAGCCAAACCAAGTTGCTAATGTTAAGTTTGAAAATATTGATGCAAGCAAACTTGTTACACTCGACGATAAGTCGGGCATTGTATTAACGGGACGCTTGGCGGGGTCTTTACCGGTTCACTTTGATAGTGGAAAAATTGAGATAATTGACGGAAGCTTATTTAGCCAAGGAACAGGTAATTTAAAAATTACCAATAATGCCGCTTTTGATTCAGTAATGCAGCAACAGCAAGAGTTACAACCTGTGTTAGGGTTATTAACTAATTTAGATATTCAAAAACTTAATAGCAGTGTGGCACTAAAAAATGATGGTTGGTTAAAACTAGGGGTTAATTTGCAAGGCTATAATAAAGCAGAGCAGCAGCAGGTTAACTTTAATTATAACCACGAAGAAAACGTATTTACACTTTTACGCGCACTACGTTTAAGTGACGAAATTACACAAAAAGTTGAGCAACAATACTCACAAAAAGGAAACTAATAATGAGACAGTCGTTATTGATAAAAGTACTGCTCGCACTGAGTGCTATTAGTGCACTAAGTGCTTGCACGCATCGTGTTGAGGTGTCTGCTAAAGAGCCCATTACTATTAATTTAAATGTGAAGGTCGATCACGAAATTCGCGTAAAAGTAGATAAAGAACTCGACAATTTATTTAGTGACGACAGTGAGTTATTTTAAGGAGCTAGAACATGAATACGAAGAAAAAATTAAACATTATTACGTTAGTTAGTGCAGTATGTATGTCGTTCTCTGCGTGGGCTATTAGCCTTGATGACGCTAAAAACCAAGGTTTAGTCGGTGAGGATAGCTCTGGTTATTTAGGACTTGTTGTACAAAACGCAGAGGCAAAAGCCGTTGTTGATGACATAAATGCAAAGCGTAAAGCGCAGTACTTAAAGCTCGCTAAAAAGAATAACTTGTCGCTTTCACAAGTAGAAGCACTTGCTGCCGCTAAAACAATTGAAAAAACCCAAAGTGGTCATTACGTTGAAGTAAATGGTAACTGGGTTAAAAAATAAGCGTTTGTTATTGTCTTGTTCGAGGGCGTTCAGAATTCTGTGTCAGCCTAAATTGCTAAATATCTAGCACACCATCTAATCTACCTTCGAAGTGGATGGCCAATTGCGACAATGTCAGATTCCAGTTATGGATTGGCATTG
>NZ_JADYXA010000065.1:0-10114 GCF_015864495.1 Pseudoalteromonas sp. SWYJZ98
GACATAAAAAAACACGCTTTAAGCGTGCCGTTTCATTCTTATTTATTTCAGTGGTTGCGGGAGCCTGAACTTATAAAAGGTGAACCGACGACCTTCGGGTTATGAGCCACAATATACACACCAAATTTTAGACATAAAAAAACACGCTTTAAGCGTGTTATTTCAGTGGTTGCGGGAGCCGGATTTGAACCGACGACCTTCGGGTTATGAGCCCGACGAGCTACCAGACTGCTCCATCCCGCGCCTGAAATTTGTAGACTTGTTTAAAGTTGCTTACATTACAACTTGGCTTCCAATTAAATAATTGGTTGCGGGAGCCGGATTTGAACCGACGACCTTCGGGTTATGAGCCCGACGAGCTACCAGACTGCTCCATCCCGCGCCTGAAATTTGTAGACTTGTTTAAAGTTGCTTACATTACAACTTGGCTTCCAATTAAATAATTGGTTGCGGGAGCCGGATTTGAACCGACGACCTTCGGGTTATGAGCCCGACGAGCTACCAGGCTGCTCCATCCCGCGCCTGTATATTTTAAGCCTATCGACTACTTTATTTTATCTCTTAAGTTAGAGTTTACAGTAACCTCAATCCCTAAGGAAATTGGTTGCGGGAGCCGGATTTGAACCGACGACCTTCGGGTTATGAGCCCGACGAGCTACCAGACTGCTCCATCCCGCGCCTGTAATTTCTTTAAAACATTTTCGTAATATTTACGAGCCTGCCTTGAAGAGAGCGCTACTATATAGGAATAAACATTTAATGCAAGACCTAAACTAATTAAAGTTGTTCAACNTGCCTTGAAGAGAGCGCTACTATATAGGAATAAACATTTAATGCAAGACCTAAACTAATTAAAGTTGTTCAACCGAACAAAAAGCAACCAAATTACTATTCTGCGCTCAATCTTTGATGCGGATTAATCATTTTTTGCCATTCCCAGTCTGGATGTCCCATTACTATAAAGTCAGGGTTCTCAGTACTCTCTCGTTGGTTGTACGTTAGCGGATTAAATTCTGCATCGGTAATACAACCACCGGCTTCTTCAACAATAACTTGTGAAGCACCTGTATCCCACTCTCCCGTTGGACCAATTCTTAAAAAACAATCTGCTTTGCCCTCTGCAACAGTACAGGCTTTTAAAGAACACGAACCAATAGCAATCGTTGTAAACTGACTATTTAAATACTGACTCACCGCTTCTATTTTTTGGCGGCGGCTCACTGCAAGCGTCAAGCTCTCTGGCGGCGCTACAGATATTTGCTTATCAATTGAGTTTTCACGTTTAAAGGCACCATTTTTAGCTGTAGCAAAATAAGTCACGCCTTTTGCAGGCCAATGAATAACGCCAAGCACAGGATGATTATTTTCAATCAATGCAATGTTTACTGCAAAGTCGCCACTTTCTAAAATAAATTCGCCAGTACCATCCATCGGATCGAGCAACCAATAACGCTGCCAGTCCTGTCTGTCGACGAGTGCAGGTATAGGTGTTTCTTCCGACATAATTGGGATATCGGGCGCAAGTGCTTTTAATCCAGCAACCAGTACGTCATTTGCTGCTAAATCAGCTTTGGTAACAGGCGTATTATCTGATTTCTCTTGTTGGCCAATATCGCCTTTTTTATAAATGGCCATAATTGCATCGCCAGCACGCTCAGCTAATTCAATGCACGGTTCGATTAATTTATTCATCGGCAGCTCCAGACGCTAAATACTTATCTAATAATAGCAAAGCTGCAACACTGCGGGCTTCGGTAAAATCTTCTTGGTCTAATAATGACTGCCATTGAGTTAATGGCCACTTAACAACAACAAGCGGCTCTGGTTCGTCGCCAATAAGGGTTTTTGGGTATAATTGCTTAGCAAATAAAATATGCATAGTGGCATTAAAGTAACTCGGCGCCATTGTTACTGTTCTTAATGGTTTAAAATACTCAGCACCAAAGCCAATTTCTTCTTTAAGTTCTCTGTTAGCAGCTTGCTCTGGCGTTTCGCCCGGATCAATTAAGCCTTTAGGAAAACCTAACTGGTAATTGTTTGTGCCCGCACAGTATTCACGTACAAGTAGTAACTCATTATCTGCACTTAACGGAACAATCATCACTGCTCCCCGGCCACCGCCGCGAATTCGCTCATACTGGCGCTCTTCGTTATTAGAAAACTTTAACTCTAAAGACTCCACAGTAAACAGGCGACTTTTAGCAACAACATTGTTACTGAGGATTTGTGGTGGTGTTGGGTGCTTTTTCTGTGTCATTGGCGTTAATTTGCTATCATGGCAGTTAGTTCAATAATAAACCTTATAAGTTGAAATTCCTATGTTAAATTGGTCAAAAATCGATACCGTTTTGCTCGACATGGATGGAACATTACTCGATTTACATTACGACAGTCATTTTTGGCTTAACGTTATCCCTGCGCAACACGCATTAGCTAGAGGCATTAGCCTAGATGCAGCTAAAGCAGATATTTTAAAACGCTATCAAGCTGTGAGCGGTCAAATACAGTGGTATTGTTTAGATTATTGGGAGCAGCAATTAAGCTTGCCTATAATGGAGCTTAAACTAGAGTCTCAGCATTTAATTAAAATGCGTGAAGACGTACCTCATTTTTTAACCGAGCTTAAAAAAGCAGGCAAAGAGTTAATTTTACTTACCAACGCCCACCCTGAGAGCGTCATGCTAAAATTTGAGCATACAGCGATTGATAACTACCTAGATGGTGTAGTGTCTACTCATGAATATGGAGTAAGTAAAGAGCAGCAAAGTTTGTGGCACCAAGTACAAAAAGACTTAGGGTTTAATAAGCAGCGCACTTTGTTTGTAGATGACAGTGTGCCGGTATTAAATGCCGCACGAGAATACGGCATCGAGCACTTACTTGCAGTTGCTAACCCTGATAGCCAACAACCACATAACGAAATAGCCGATTACCTGAGTGTTACCGACTATCGTAAGATTATTTAACGTAGTTTACTTGGGCTAGATTTTTGGGTAACGCGCTTCAAGGCCTTGGTATACTAACTTTGCAAAATCTGCATGTTCCGTATCAAGGCTTTTAACTACTTCAACTAAATGCTCGTTATCTTCTTGCCCGTTCCACTCTTTGATATAGCTACCATCTTTATAACCGTGATCTTGGCGGAAAAAGTTTAACGTATTTTTCCCTACGTAGCCGCGATATAAATCATCAATATCCATACCCATTTGCGCCATACAGCCAGCAAATGCAGCTGCATTAAACGTTTTATCTGCAACAGCAGAAGCCGCTAATATTTCTAGCGTTTGTTTAAAGTCATCCGCTTGTTGAGCATTACTAAGTTCAGCTTCAAGTTGCTTTGCTAAGTCTTCGTAGCTAGTTTTGCCGTCAATTCTAAGCGATAAACCAAAATGAAAAATATCAACCAACTCTAAAATAACTTGTTCGGTATCTGGTGTTTGTTTTTTCCACCATTTCCAACCATGATGATCCAGCATTTCAGCACACTCAACCCAAATAGCGCGGTACCATTCGAATCCTTGAGTAAACCATTGCTCATGTACTTTAGTGTTCATGGCGTTTTGCATTTCTAGCATAACTACTAGCTTGTTTAAATTGGCAGACATATTCATTCCTGTCGTTTTTGATTAGTGTAATAGTACAGATAAAGGAAGCTTAACGCATCAGCACTATCTTAATATGTAGTTTACTTTGAGCCGCTAAATTCAGCCCATGAATCAATTAAATCAATGAAATCTTCAAAGCCACAACCACTACTTAAACCATTTTCTTCAAGCGCTAAATCGTCATCTTGATACGCTATTAGGTCTTCACTGTCTTGATGAAGCGCATGGGCTTCAAATAGTGCTTCGTCTTTGGTTAATATTAAATCTATTTCTTGGCCTTTTAGCGTTAGCGGCTCATAGCTTGAACTCACCGATGCAATAAGCGCTTGCACCATAGCTACTTTGTCTTTGCCTATTTCTTCGTTTAGCCAGCGACCAATAATGGCGTGTTCACTGCTTATTTTAATACGTAGCCCACTAATAGGGTCGCGAATAAATTGATATTCCATAGGGTTTGCCTGTAAATCTTTAATTGCGTAATTATATACGTAAACGCCCGCAAACCACAGGACATATAAAGTAAAATAGCGCCACAAGGGCGCTATTTTATTCAACTTTAAAGCCGTTAACTTCGCGATCTATAACGCGCTGCGTCAATAATCGACCATAAGTAAATAATAGGCACAAGTACAAAACCTACAAGCACATAAATTAGTGCGTAACTTATTATAATAGCGAGTGCAAAAAATATAGCCGCTAAAATACGCCCTTGCACTAACTGCCCTAAACCAGGAAAAAATATATTACATAATGCTGCGATTACGTTACCGCCAGAACCTTGATCTGCCATACTAACCTCTGTATTTATTTGATTTTATAATTATTTACTTACACACTCTATGCCAATTTATTAAAGCTTACAAATCAAATAGTTAAATTACCCTAGATTTAGAGAGTTAGTAAAAATTGCTAACTTTAGGTCAAATTAGCAATTTTTATTGTGCGTTTACACTTTTTTGTTTGTTTAAAAAATTAGCAAGTTACTCGTTTTTAAGGCTATTTTATAAATAGCTGTTTATAAAAACAGTATTTTATTTAGCCTAACAAAAACACCTGTTATACTGCCCACAATATTGATTAAAAAGGCGTAACGATGGACGTTTCACAATTACTCGATGGCTTAAATGACAAACAACGCGATGCCGTTGCAGCCCCACTACAAAACATGCTGGTATTAGCAGGTGCTGGGTCTGGTAAAACACGAGTGTTAGTTCATCGTATTGCGTGGCTTATGCAAGTTGAGCAAGCATCTGCTTACAGTATTTTTGCCGTAACCTTTACTAATAAAGCGGCTAAAGAAATGCGCAGCCGCGTTGAAGAAACACTAAAAGCCCCTGTAGGTGGTATGTGGATTGGTACGTTCCATGGTTTGTCGCATCGTATTTTACGTGCTCATCACCGTGAAGCTAACTTACCAGAAGCCTTTCAAATTTTAGACTCTGACGATCAACTTCGGATGATCAAGCGCTTATTAAAATCAATGAATATTGATGATAAAAAATGGCCTGCTAAACAATTTGGCTGGTACATTAGCGCCAAAAAAGATGAAGCACTTCGCCCTAAAGATATTCAAGCATACGATATTAACGAGCAAATGATGCTGCGTGTTTACGCCGCCTACCAAGAGGCCTGTGATAGAGCAGGACTAGTAGATTTTGCCGAAATATTACTACGCAGCTACGAAGTGTTAAAAAATAACCCTACGTTACTACGTCATTACCAGCAACGCTTTGCACATATGCTCGTAGACGAGTTTCAAGATACAAATACCATTCAATATGCATGGTTAAAGTTACTTGCAGGCGATACAAGCAGTATCATGATTGTAGGCGACGATGACCAAAGTATTTACGGTTGGCGCGGTGCTAAAATCGAAAATATTAAACGATTTTTAACTGACTTTAGCGCAGAAACCATTCGTCTTGAACAAAACTACCGTTCAACTGCAACTATTTTGAAAGCGTCTAATGCATTAATTCAAAATAACTCAGAGCGTATGGGTAAAAGCTTATGGACCGACGGTAACGATGGCGAGCCAATTTCTATTTATGCGGCATTTAATGAGTTAGACGAAGCGCGCTTTGTAAGTAGCAAACTACGAAGCTGGTTAAATGCAGGTAATGCCCTACAAGATGCCGCAATTTTATACCGTAGTAACGCGCAATCTCGTGTACTCGAGGAAGCCATGCTACAAGAAGGCTTAAAATACCGTATTTATGGTGGTATGCGATTCTTCGAACGACAAGAAATTAAAGATGCGTTGTCGTACTTACGCCTAGTAGGTAATCGTCAAGACGATGCCGCATTTGAGCGTGTAATTAATACGCCAGCACGCGGTATTGGCGATAAAACATTGAGCCATATACGAGATTGTGCACGAGCAGAATCGTTACCGCTTTGGTATGCCGCAAAAGCAATTGTAGAACAACAGCATTTATCTGGTCGTGCTTCTGGTGCAGTAAGTAAGTTTGTAGAACTAGTAGAACAAATAGAAGATAAAATTAGCGATCTAACTTTGCATGAGCAAGCCAAGTACACAATTCAAACCTCAGGCTTAATGGCAATGTACCAAGCCGAAAAAGGTGAAAAAGGCCGTGCTCGCGTAGAAAACTTAGAAGAGCTAATTAGCGCTTGTGATCAGTATGAGCTGCCTGAAGACGAAGAGTACAGCTCACCTTTACAAGGCTTTTTAGCCCATACGTCACTTGAGTCAGGTGAAGGACAAGCAGAAGAACACGAAGACGCCGTACAAATGATGACGCTTCACTCAGCTAAAGGCTTAGAGTTTCCGCTAGTGTTTATGGTAGGCGTAGAAGAAGGCATGTTTCCTTCTCAGCAAAGCAACGAAGAGTCGGGTCGCTTAGAAGAAGAGCGCCGCCTTTGTTATGTAGGCATGACACGAGCAATGGATAAGTTATACATTAGCCATGCTGAGAGTCGCCGTTTATACGGGCAAGAAAAATACCATAGCCCATCTCGCTTTTTACGCGAAATCCCTGAAGACTGCGTAGAAGAAATCCGTATTAAAACACAGGTTTCTCGCCCGCCTGCCGCTGGGCGTTTTAGCGCATCAGTTAGCCATGCCGCATTTGAAGACAGTGGCTTTAACTTAGGACAACGCGTACTGCATGCTAAGTTTGGTATTGGTACTGTACTGAATTATGAAGGTAGTGGCGCACAATCTCGCGTACAAGTTAACTTTGACGACCTTGGTAGCAAATGGTTAGTAACGGCCTATGCACGATTACAAGCGGTATAAAGCACACCTAAATGAGTTAGAGCAACAATTAGCTGGCGCGTATCATCGTCAGCTAGTGTTGATCACGGGCAGCCCAGCTTGGTGTTATGAAATACTTAACTCATTAATAGATGAAAACAATACACTTGTTGTATCAAAGCAGTGCGCGATTAAAAATTCGTACTGGCCTACTCGCACACACCAAATTTTAGGGCAAGAATTTGCTCATGCTGTTTACGATGGTTTTAGTGGTTTGCACCCTGATAAACTTGCAGCACTTGCCGGCACCGTTAAAGCAGGCGGTATACTGTTTTTATTACTGCCTGAACTAGATGATTTAGGCTCTTGGCAAGATCCCGCATTAAGTACAGTGCAATCACACGGTCAGAGCATTGACTACAGCATATTTAATCAGCGTTTCGCGACTATTATTAAACCGTTACCTGCTTTTCACTTGAGTGAAAAAAATGGCTGTATTAGTAATAACGCTAGCTATGTAATGCATAATAAAATTGATTATGAGCCACAGCAAAACTGTATTGAGCAGATAGTAAAAGTAGCTAATGGCCGTGCAAACAGGCCTTTACTCATTAATGCTGATAGAGGCAGAGGTAAGTCGGCAGCACTTGGCTTAGCCGCGGCAAAACTAACTGATAAAAAAGTAATTATTTGCAGCACTCAGTTTAAAGCGACCCATAGCAGCTTTAAACATTTAGCCCAAGAGTTAAGCCTTCAATACAACGATGAACATAAACAGCTCGCCAACTTGCACTACGTTGCACCTGACGCGTTATTAAACACACTACCTGAGTGCGATTTACTACTCGTTGATGAAGCTGCAGCAATCCCTGTTCCGTTATTACTACAAATGCTAGCTCATTACCCTCGTATAGTATTTGCAAGCACTCTGGTTGGGTATGAGGGCAATGGTAGGGGTTATACCATTCGCTTTAGTAACTATATTAAAGCGCACTATAAAGCCTCTAAAGTTGTAACGCTTGATGAGCCACTACGTTTTGCTAAACACGATCCCCTCGAGAAGCACATTCGCACCTTGCTTGCACTCGATGCAGAATATATAGAGTTAAGTAGTGGTGAATTAGAGCAGCCAATTCATAGCGAAGTAACTCAGCAATCCCTTGTAAACAATGAATCTTTACTGCAGCAAGTTATTGCCCTACTTGCACTGGCTCACTATCAAAGTAGTGTCAACGACTTACGCCAACTACTAGACGCACCATCGCAAAGACTATTTATTAGCAAAATTAATAATCAATTAGTTGGCGTATGCTTAATCGCCATAGAAGGTGGTTTGAGTGAAGAACTTGCCCTACAGGTTATAAGTGGAGAGCGTCGCCCGCAAGGACATTTAATGGCGCAAGCACTCTCACAACTTAGCTTTAATAATGACTGTTTAACACAACTGAGCGCTCGCGTTGTACGAATAGCGATTGATCCGAGTTCCCACAATATAGGACTTGGTAAAAAGTTACTTAGTTATTGCGAATCGCAGGTAAAAAGCCAATGTAGTTGGTTTGGTGCAAGCTTTGGCGCAATAGCGCAGTTACTTAATTTTTGGCAAAACCTAGGGTTTGATACTGTAAAATTAGGTTATCAACGCGATAAAAGCACCGCTGAACATTCGGCGCTTGTAGTTAAATGCTTAAGTGACAAAAGTACAATTCTTCAACCCCTAAAAAAGCAGTTTAAAAACGATTTCTTTTATGCTCTTTTAACACACTTTAAAACACTAGATTGGCAACTCGTGAATATTATAATTGAAGGATTTACCGACGAGTTAATAAGCCTAGAGACTCACGAGCGATTAGCGCTGCTCACTAAAAGTAACTTCACTCAATTTAGTATCTCTGCAACTCTTTGGCAGTTACTGAGCCAGTCACCTTCTTATATATCTCAATTAACAGAGTCGGATAAACAACTTTTAATAAAATTAGTACTTCAAAATGAAAGTAATGAAAAAGTGATTCAACACTTAGGTTTATTAGGAAAAAAGCAGCTTGAGAATCAATTTAAACGTGCCATAAAAAACCTCACTAACACCATCTAATAATTTCTAGCTGCCCTATCTCTGTTAAATTTTATCCATCTTTAAGCTATTTATTTAATTTGTTCTATCCTTAAAGCATTAATAGGTAAATTAAGATAAAGGCATGGAATTAATAAACTTTAAAGTGGGCTGCAAAACAATTTCGCTAAAAATACTCGATATTTTATTAACTGAGCGCTTTGACAATAATCTAACAACTTTACCCAACAATAATAAAAGCTTTATTGGTGTTAAAGATTATATGGATACACCAACACCTGTTTTTGATTTAGGTATTATTTTAAATAATATCTCAACCGAACAAAGTAATGCGCATGTACTAAAACAACTAAGAATATGGCAAGACAAACTATTAAACTGGTTTAATACCCTTCATAGTAACTTATTAAATAGCTCGGCTTCTATTTCAAATAATGACGCCGAACTACAAGATTTTGTTTTGTTTTACAAAGAATTCAACACCGACAATGAAGACTTAAAATTAACAATGTCTCGGCTTGACGAGCCCTTCCAATCATTACTAGAAACAGCGAAAGCAGCCATAGCAGCCCATAATCGAAGTGATGATAAACACACATCAGCTCTGCTCGACAAAATTAAGCGCAGTAGTCTAATTCAGCTTGAGCGTTTATTTGAATCAGCTAAAGAGCAAATAACCTTAGACTATAAACCTATTATTGTTTTCACCACCAAAGATGGATTAAATCCACATGTTGGTTTATTAGTAGATAAGGTTGAAGATAATATCGACTATAAAAAAGAAGACATAAAGCCACTGGATAAGCTCACTGAGGTTGGTTTTGATCTAGACCCACAAACTAAAAATATGATGCTAGGATTAATCAAGCTCCCCCAAAAGCATAGTGTATTAATTGATCCAAGCGTAATATTTAAACCAGCTCAACTAGAAGAATCTGAAAGTGAAGAAACCCAAGCTTATGGACTATTTTAAATAGCCTTTAAATTTGGTTATTAACTTTAGTACTGGAATAATGAGCTATTCCGCTCAACTTGTACATTTAGATGAATTAGAGAAGAATCGAGTATGTAATGTCCGTTACTCCCCATATTTCACTTTTCTGCAGACGTAAAAAAGCCCGACTATTTCTAGTCGGGCTCTCTACAATTTGAAGCCTGGTAATGTCCTACTTTCACATAGCAAATGCTACACTATCATCGGCGCTGTTTCGTTTCACTACTGAG
>NZ_JADYXA010000066.1:0-8439 GCF_015864495.1 Pseudoalteromonas sp. SWYJZ98
CACCACGCCGAAGACGTACACCCCGCAGTTTGCCAAGGTGCGCCTGGTGCGTGACATTGACGGCAAGGTGATCCGCGAAGAGTGGTCGGACCCGACCACGGGGGAAGGCGCGTTCGAGGGTGTGGACGAAAACTACACGTACAGCGTAATCGCCATCTACCCGAGCGCCGATTTCCGCGCCGTCATCGCCGACCGCATCGAGCCCGAGGGCTACCCAGGATGACCACGCTGGCACTCTCGGCTGCTGCGCGCGCGGCTGCGCTCGTGTCAGCTCGACCTGCTGTGCTGCAGGCTCTGATCGACCTGGCCGACGCAGGCTCTGGTCCCGCGCAACTGGAAATCTACGGCACGACGCGCCCGGCCACCTCTGGTGACGTTCCGGGGGGCGCCGCCCTGGCAACCTTGGTGCTCACGAAGCCGTGCGGCACGGTCGAACTGACAGGGATTCTGCTCACGCAGGAGTCTGTGATCGGCGACCTGATCGCAGTCAACGGGGCAGCGGTGTGGGGCCGGCTGGCAACCAGTGAAGGTGACCCCATCGCCGATGGCGACGTGACCGACATGGCGGGCGACGGGCCGTTCAAACTGGACGGCGCTGACGGCGTGAATCTCTACGCAGGAGGCCGGGCGATACTGGGCGCAACGGCGCTCTCATGAGCACGAGCCTGATCTTCTCGGCCGCCCCAACCACTGGGCTGCCGGTACACCTGGTGTTCGGTGATGAGCCGACAGCCGACATCCCGAGCGTTGCCGTTTACGTCGAGGGGGTCTTCGACCTGGTAGCGGATGACGTTTTCGACCTGACAGGCGCGGTTGCGTTTGAATACGTGAGCGGGGCCGAGCGCCCCGACGTGGGCGAAGTGCGCTCTGTCTACCAAGGGGCCGCTGCGTCCCAGGAGCCGATGCGCGGTGTGTGGCAAGACAGCACGCCTCTCGTTCCCCACTGGCAGAGCCGTTGGCAAGACGCAGACCCCGTTGAGTCGCCCACCGACCTGCGATGGCAGGACCAAGAGCGCCTGCGCAGCGACAGCACGTCGCATTACCAGGAGGCGGCGCCCCTGCAGACGACACTGGGTTCCGAATTTCAGGACCAAATTCGACTGCGCAACGACGCCTGGGCTCGATTCCAAGAAGCGCTGGGCATACAAAGTGCGCGCACGACCAAGTTTCAGGACACCCTAAACGACCGGCGAAATTCAACCGCAGGGCGTTTTCAGGAAGCCGTCGGATACTGGAATTCAATTCTGGAAGGCTACCAAGATGCGCTGCCGTTCGGTGCACTGCTCGCCGGCCGATACCAAGAGGCCATGCCACCACCGGCGGGTATCTGGGTTCGGCCACCCGTGCCCGGACCGGACCCGTGCTACCTGCCTTCGTTGCCGGTACACCTGGTGTTCTCCGAGGCGCACGTCGATGCCGCGCACCTCGTTTTCATTTGCGAGCGGCACGGTGGGCCAACACCGGGCGGCACGGTCGTTGTCCCGATCAAAGAGGTCTACCTGGTGATCAACAGTGCAGTTCTGATTCGAGTTGAGGGTGCGGTGCCGATCCCCACGCTGTCCATGTCCATGTCGCTGGACGTGGACTCGTGGACGTGGAGCTTCAGCGCCTCCGTACCAGGCTACGCGCTGGCCGACATTGAGCCCGAGGACGGCGTGCCCGTGGACGTGCAGGCGACGATCAACGGCACGCCCTACCGCTTCATCGTGGAGTCTATCTCCCGCGAGCGCACGTTCGGCCGGAGCGACCTGCGCATAGGTGGCCGTGGCCGCGCGGCGGTGCTCGACGCCCCGTACGCGCCGATCATGAGCTTCGGCAACGAGTTTGGCCGCACGGCTGAACAGCTCATGAACGACATCCTGACCGACAACGGCGTGCCGCTGGGCTGGGACGTGGAGTGGAACCCGGACGACTGGAACGTGCCTGCGGGCGTGTTCAGCCACCAGGGCAGCTACATCACCGCGCTGAACCAGGTGGCCGGGTCGATCTCGGCGTACCTGCAGCCCCACAACACCGACGAGGTGCTGCGGGTCCTGTCGCGCTACCCCGTGGCGCCGTGGGACTGGGCGGGCGTCACACCCGACTTCGAGCTGCCATCGGCGGTGATGAGCCGCGAGAGCATCGAGTGGCGCGACAAGGCCCGCTACAACCGGGTGTACGTCATGGGCCAGCAGGTTGGGGTCAACGGCCGCGTGACGCGAGAAGGCACCGCTGGCGACTACCTGGCGCCCACCATCATCGACCCGCTGATCACCGAGGCGGTGGCCGCGCGCCAGCGGGGTATCGCCGTGCTGTCCGACACAGGCCGCATCGCCACAGTGGGCCTGCGCCTGCCGGTGCTCGCTGAGACCGGGATCATCGCCCCGGGCAGCTTCGTGCGCTACTTGGATGGGGGCATCGAGCGCATCGGTCTCACGCGCAGCGTGCAGGTCGAAGTTGGGCTGCCGTCTATCTGGCAAACCTTGGGGGTGGAAACACATGTCGAACCTGTTTAGCCGGTTCCAGAAGCTGATCCCCACCTACCCGTTGCGCGTGGGTGAGGTGATCGCCTATGCCGACGGCGTTGCCACCATCCAGGAGCAGGGTGGTATGGCTACTGCACGCGGGGAGGCCACCGTGGGTGACCGCGTGTTCTTCCGCAACGGCGCAATCGAAGGCCCCGCGCCGGACCTGACCATTGAGATTATCGAGGTATGACCATGACCTTCACGGTTGAACAACTCGCGGCGGCCACCAGCGCGCCGTACGGAAACGCGCAGACCTACCACCAGCCCCTGCTGGATGCCATGGGTCGATTCGACATCTGCTCTCTGCAGCGCCAGGCGGCGTTCCTCGCCACCGTGGCGGTGGAGTCGGCGCACCTGTCGGCGGTGGAAGAGGGCCTGTACTACAAGGACGCCTCACGGTTGGCGCGCATCTACCCCCGCGCGTTCAAGAGCATGGCTGACGCCGAGCCATACGCACGCAACCCCAAGGGCCTGAGCGAACTGCTCTACAAAGGCATGCATGGCAGAGGTTTGGTGCAGCTAACTTGGCGCAAAAACTACGAACGCGCCGGCGAGTCGCTGGGGTACGACTACGTGGGCAACCCCGCGCTGGTCACCACGCCAAAGCACGCCGCGCTGACGGCAGCCTGGTACTGGCACGACGCCAAGTGCAACGACCCGGCCGACAAGGGCGACATGACCGAGGTGACGCGGCGGGTGAACGGGCCAGCGCTCATGCACCTGGCCGAGCGCAAGGCGCAGTACGAGACTGCGCTGAAAGCACTGACATGATCGGGCTGCTCAAATTCTGGCGCGAGGCGCTGATCGTGGTGCTCCTGCTGGCGCTGGCCGGGCAGCAGGTGAGGGTGGCCGGCGAGAAGTCGGCGCATCAGAAGACGAAGGCCGACAACGCCGAGGTGCTGCGCGTGTTGGCCGACAAGACACTGAAGGCGTACCAGGCGGTGGTCGCCGAGGACGATGCGCGCAAGGCGGCCGTGGCCGCTCTGGACGAGAAACACACGAAGGAACTGAACCATGAAAAGCGCAAGCTGGAAACTCTGCAGTCTGATGTGCGCGCTGGCCGTGTCGGGCTGCGGATCAATGCCAAGTGCCCCGCCCCAACCGGAACTGGTGTGCCCCAAGCCCCCGGCGCCACCAGCGTGGTTGATGCAGGCGGCCCCCGACTTACTGACGCCGCTGAACGGGATTATTTCAGTCTCCGAGCCGGGATTGAAACTGCCCGCCAGCAAATAGCGGGGCTGCAGGATTACGTCAGGGGTGTTTGCCTGAAGTGATCAGGTTCAGGTCGTCCCTGCGCCACCCACTCTGCGTATAGTGCACGAAGTTTGGGGTGGCGCAGTGCCCTTCTCCAGAACGATCTCTAGGCGAGGACGAACACCTTGTCACCGCGAATCTCAACCACAGGGTGTGGGTACTGCTTGCGAAAAGCCACACGACGTTGATGCGAGTTCATACCTTCCTCCGACGCTTCGGCAGCGGGCACCACGCCTGCCAGAACGGATCACCGTGGTAGTCGCCGTATACCGCCACGCCGCCCGCGCCGAGCAGTTGGACCTTGGCGCCGCGAGGGCACGTGGTCATGTCCTCGTTCCAGAACACGTCGGTGGCGACGGCCACGGTCTGGTCGGCGTTGAGCTTGTGGGCCGGTTGTTCTGCTGTTTCGGTCATAGCGTGTTGCTTTCGTGCAGTTCTCGTTTTGCCGCGAGGTAGGCGGCCGATGCGGCTTCAGGTGTTGGGAAGCACCCCAGATACTTTCGGGCGCCTCTGGCTGCGATGCGCGCCATGTAGGGGTTGGGCAAACCCGGACGAGGCATCTTGAACACACCTATCGGTAAGTCTTCCTTCTTCCCGCGCATGAGCGCCCTGCGATTTTCAGCGTTGCCCATCGGGCAAACGACACGAAGGTTGTCCAATCGGTTGTCATATTTGTCGCCGTTCCGGTGGTCGATAATCCCGTTGGGCCAGTGACCATGTGTGTAGAACCATGCGACACGATGACTCCAGTATGTTTTGCCGTCGATGCGGATGTTGGTGTAGCGCAGTGTTGAGCACCCTGCAGGGCGACCGGCATGCTGCGTGTTCCAACTGCGCCATCGTCTTTCATCGCCGTCGAAATCTTCGAGGCCACGGGGGTGCCACGTGAACACGCCATTATCCGGGTCGTAGTGCAACACCTGTCTCAACCGCGCCAGTGAAATCCGTTTCATGGATTAACCTCGTAAATCAGTAGGTTATAGTTGCGCGCAAGAGACACAAGATGGTCGTTTCCCCCTGCACACACCAATGCGTCTGAGTGGAAAACAAGTGTGTAGTTCCGCGCCCGCTCCCGGGTTTCCACCGGCTGCATCGGGCAGATCGGGTAGACATCGACGGGCAGGCGGCTGCCGCGCGGCGGGTGGGACAGGCCGTTCGTCACGAAGCTGGTCGGGGTGATCCCGGCCATCAGTTCGGCATCGGCCAGGTGGTCGGCGGTTACGGGGCCGTGGAGGATCACTCGCATACGCGATACCTCACGATGTCGCCAGGGCGGCCGGTGTGACCCCAGTCAAAAGTTTGACCCTCACCGCGCGTCTGTCTACCCGAACGGGGCTGGAGGGCAACGACGACACCGGAAGCTACGGGACACGCACCGCCGGCCCAGTCGATCCACTCCGGCACACGCCCCACACCCTGCACCCCCTGGATCAGCCGCAGCACGCCGTCGATGTCGGGACCGCGCGCGGTGTACTCGGCGGTGCCCACTTGGAATTGGACTTCGTAGGTCATGGCTTGACCACCTTGTAGGCGACGATGTTCCGGTTGCGCAACTCGCCTGCGGTCCAGTCGGATTCCGGGGTCGTGTACGCTTTGTTGTCCCGTTCGGACCGGAACAACCAGCCCGCCATTGGTGTGTTAGGTGGCAGCTCGCGCGGGTGGCCTTCCACCCAGTCGCCTGAATCGTCGGGATACCAGGGGGTGGTGTCGGCCTTCGGCTCCATCATGAGGGCCGCCCACTTGACGAAGAACTCGCCAATCACCTTGATCTTGTCGTCGCCGCACTGCGCGCCGAAGAACTCTTGGTTCTGCTGTACCAGGCCCATCGCGGCGTTGAGGTCGCTGGTCGCTTGGAGCCAGAGGTTTTCGTAGATGGGCGGCTCGGGGTCTTTGCGCAAACCCATGTCCTGCGCAAATTTTTCGTTCTGCTCTGCGAACCCAGCCAAATCGCCCTCCGGCGCTTGCCCAGTAAGCGCTCGCAGCTCTTCTTTCAGGAGCGCGTCGAGGTGGACCTGCAGCGCGGTGCGGGTGGACTCGGGGAGCCCCGGGCCCATTACGGGCGGGCGAAGCTGGTTGGTGGTGCATTCGATGGCGGTACGGATGCGCGCGGTCAGTTGGTCGAGGTTCACATGGTGCTTTCTCCGACTCTTCGCCGGGGTTTGGTGTTTTGTTCGGAACGAGCCCACCTGTTGAACCCATCCATGTCGATCAGCAAGCGCCCATCCGGCGCCCGCACGTACTCGCGGCCCTCGACCCACACGCCGTCTTCGATCTTGCGGGCCAAGGCCTTCTCAGAATAGCCAGTCTCCTGGCAGAACAGGGGGATGCGTTTTAGCATGGTGCCCCCTTGACGTGCGGAACGCCGCGTGCTGTGGTCAGCGAGGCGATCAGCGCGTCGAACGACGCACCAGCAGGCGCTGGGTTGATCTCCAGCAGTTCCGTCGCCATGTCCTGCTGGGCCGCCTTCCACACCTTGCGCGCCACTTCCTTCGCTGCCGGGTTCAGCGCCACGCGCGCCGGGTTGCTGGTCCACCAGGATTCGAATCGTTTGTCGTTCATGGCATTGCCTTTCCAATTTCGGCGGCGGCGTGGGTTATGGCCCAGCGAGTGGCGGCGTGGGGGTCTGGAGTTATGTCGTACTCACGGTAACCAAAGTCGCCCTTGATACCGATACCCACCGCGTTGTCAAAGACCGTCACCGACATGCGCAACTTCACCGCCAGAAGCAGGGCATCGCCATCGTTGACGAGGGGGTTCCAGTAGCTCGTGATCGCACCCCGGCGAGAACCCAGTTCTAAGCACACACCGACTTCTTTATCCACCACGGTGTAGTTACAGAAATTCGGGTTCCGCAGGTTGTGCATGGCCTTCGCAGCCAGCTCCAACATTTCGTCTTCGCTCATCGCACACCTCCCCGCAACCGCGACTCGCGCACCCACCCGTCACGGCAGGCTGTGTCGCACCACCGCTGGTCGTCGGCAACGATCTCGTCGCAGTACAGGCACCGACCGGTGGCCGTGGGGCCAGTCGGCTTGCGGCTGGCTGCGAGCAGGTAAGGGGCCTCGCGCTCGGCGCGGTCTTGGCTCAGGTCGGCGTCATCCACGCTTCACCCCCTTCTTGACAGCCGCCTTGCGTGCTTCCTTGAAGAAAGCGAGGTCTGGCGACTTGTTCTGCAGCTTGGCGTTCAGCAGGCCCAGGCGGATGACACCTTGGATATTGGCCGCCGTGTTGTTGAGTTCGTGGGCCACTGCTGGCTCCACTTTGCCTGCGCGGATGTCTTTGTAGAGACCCGTCAATTCATTGGTGAGTGCTTCGAGGTTCATGGTGCGACTTTCTGTTTTCTGAGTTCACGTTTGATCAGCATCTGGGTGCGGAAGATCGGGAGCACTTCGTCGGGCACGTCCTTGCTGGTCAGACCGACAGACCCGTATCCGTGCGCCACGATGCCCCGAACACTGGCATCGTTGAGGTCCTGCCAGCGCTGGGCTTGGTTTGCCAGTCGGCGCTCGCGGTGGCGTTCATAGTCTGCGCGCCGGAGTTCCGCTACACGCTCGGGGTTGGCCTCCCTCCATCTGCGGACGCATTCGCGTTCCTTTTCTGGGTTGGCCTCGCGCCACGCTTTGTTGCGAGCAAGAATTTCCTCTTTCTTGCGCCGGTAGNCGCTCGGGGTTGGCCTCCCTCCATCTGCGGACGCATTCGCGTTCCTTTTCTGGGTTGGCCTCGCGCCACGCTTTGTTGCGAGCAAGAATTTCCTCTTTCTTGCGCCGGTAGTAGTCCTTCTTTTGCACGCTGACCTTGTGCTTTTTCCAGGTGAGTAGATGCGCGTCGTGTAGCACCGTCGGGTATCCGGTCATCCACGCTGGCGGCGTGTAGTACTCCGGCGCGAGCATCGAAGCGTCAAACTTGCGTCTTGGCATGTTGGCGCTCCAAAATCGCCGCATCAATCGCCTCGCGAACCGTGGGCTTCTGCGCGCCGACCTGACGCACAGGCGTGCCCTCCAGCACGGCGAACTGCCCGTCGATGCACATGACCTTCCACTGGTAGGTCTGCAGCGCGTCGAGGCGCAGCTTGTTCAGGTTGGCTTTGTAGAGGTGGGCGACGAAGCCCAGGCCCAGCAGCGCGAAGCCGATGAGGCCAAACCATTCGATTGGTGTCATTGGTGTTTCTCCAGGCGCTGGCGCACCATCTTGAAAGCGGTAACGAGGATGAAGAACGCTGCTCCGGCACCGAGGGCAAGCAGCGTCATGCCGATTGCAAAAATCCATTCGAGTGGGGTCATGTGCTCTCTCCTTTGTTGACGACCAGCAGTGCGGCGATGCACACACCGATGAAGACGCCTGCGAACAGGCCGACTGCGAGGCCGATGGTGAAGTCATCCATGGGTGGACTCCTTGTGGAATCGGATGTCAAAGTCCGCAAGGGCGTCGTCTGCGTGTTTGGAGCTGCCGAATTTCAGTTGAACGCCGATCCAAAGTTCCTTGCGATAGTCGCGCTGGGGGATCACTTCGAGCGGTTCGAGCATCTGAATCTGGCCGGGCTTGAACATCTCGGCGAGGTAGGCTTCGATGGCCGGTGCTACGCCGTCATGTGCACTACCCGGGGCGTCATAGAAAGCCATCATCGCCTTCCGTAAGCACTCACGGTTGAGTTCCATCACACACCTCCTTCCGTCTTGCC
>NZ_JADYXA010000067.1:0-8353 GCF_015864495.1 Pseudoalteromonas sp. SWYJZ98
AATGCCAATCCATAACTGGAATCTGACATTGTCGCAATTGGCCATCCACTTCGAAGGTAGATTAGATGGTGTGCTAGATATTTAGCAATTTAGGCTGACACAGAATTCTGAACGCCCTCTAGTTTTTTCAAAAAACTCGGGGTTATAAAAACCCCGAGTTTGCGACTTTATTTAAAATAATATTAATTATTTTTCAAGTTGCTTTAGCTTATCTCTTCGCTCTTTACGTTTTTGTTTTAATGTTTTGCTTGCATGTTTTTTAGGTTTTTCTTTACTCATTACAAATAACTCCAATTAAATATATAAAATTAATAAATAAAAATTGAAATAATTTACTCTATATTTCCTCCTTAATATTAATGGCTATTATTTCCCAAAGGTGGGATTCCCCAGCTTCTTTATATTCAATAATATGATTTATTTTATGCCCTAAAAGAGCGACCCCAAGAGGAGAGTGAAATGATACGTCACTAATAAAGTGCCTTCGTTGGCTTGGAGGCACTAAAGTTATGCGGCGCTTAAAACCGGTGGTTATATTTTTAATGACCACCGTGCTATTAATTTGTACATGCGGATTGAATTTTGACCAAGGCCGCTGTGAATACTCGACTTCTTGTAGTAAATACGCAAGCTTCAGCGGTTGTAATAGTACCGCTGCGTCTGTGAAGTCATTTTTAGACAGGAAAGATTTTTTACGCTCGAACAGAAAAGAAAGCACGGACTAATCCCCACAAAAACTAAATCGAATTTAAATATATAAAGGTACAGTGTAACTGCCGAGTGTAAGGGTTACACTCGGCTTAAATTCCGAAGGTGGTATTTGTTTTTAGCAGGTATGTGATTAAATTAAACATATTATCCTCTTTGTTTAAATCAATCATATTGAGTTTAAAAATAAAGTCAATTGAGTTTTAGGTTAAAAATATATTGTCGATAAAATGACAGTTTAAAACTGTTTTTTATGTTTTTATAAATTCGTTTTTTTCACTAAGTTGTTGTTATTTCTGTGTGTTAGTTGCTCACTATGTAATTGAAGTTAAACGACTAAATAGTTAAGTGCTATTTATGGGATCTATAGTGCCACTTATGCCTATTTATAATATTTATAGATTGAATATACTGGTGTTGTTGTTTATTAATGTGTAATTGTGTGGCTAGTATTTTATTTTTTGAAGCTTAAGCTGCTTATTTTATAGAGTAGAAGCTAGGTATCGGGTAACGCTCTTGTAGTGGCTACGTGTTTTACAGCTGAACCTTTATGTAATAGTCATTGCATTCAACAATGTTAAATAACCACTTTTTATTCAGGTTTATCGAAGTAAATTATAAAGGGTCTCATTTATATGTGGATAATTTTTGCATTACTCGCCACTGTTTTTTTTGGTGCGCGAGGAATAATGTACCAATGGACGTCACAAAAAAAGATTAATCGTAATCTATTATTATTCGGTGTTTTTTTTGTGGGATTTATAATTAGTGCGCTAGGTACTGTGGTGTTTGAGCACACATGGTACGGCTGGGCTGATATTACGGTTGGACTCGCTTTAGGTTTTGGATCTTTTGCGGCTAATGGGTTTTTGCACAAAGGGTTTTCGGTTGGGAAAGCGTCTTTAATTAGCATCCTGTCGGGGTTAACGCCTATATTTGTACTTTTATTTGCCTTTTTATTATGGAAAGAAACCTTAACTGTTATTCAATTAATCGGCTTTTTTATTATTTTTGGCGGCCTTTATATTATTCGCTACTCCAGCGATATCTCATTAAGTAATTTACAAGGCGCGCAATGGGGGTTACTGGCGGCACTGTCCTTTGCATTTAATGATTTAATGGGTAAGCAATCAACGCTTCTTGAGGCGGATACGTTTGCAACTTTAACGTCTATGTTTGGTTTTGGTAGCTTTCTTTTTGCCGTCAGTTGGTTAGTAAAGCGTAAAAAAATGCTAGCAGAGCAAGGCTCTTCTCAAGCGTATTGGTCTGCCGGTAAAACATTTTCGTGCGGGTTACTTATTGGTTTAACAAATGTAGCTGGCATGGTTGCAATAATATCGGCTTTTGCTATTGGTAATACAGGGCTAGTTTCAGCGATTTCAGGTATGAATATTTTAATTATTTTGTTGTATTCACGCATCATTCTAAAAGAGTCTTTTACACGCCAAGAAGTTATAGGATTAACAACGGCATTTTTAGGTGTAATCGTACTAAGGCTTAGTTTTTAAAAGATGAATTAGCTTAATTACTTTGCTGTGAAAAGCCTACACTGCTACATTTTAGTGAAGTGTTGCAGTGTATGCTCTATAAGTAATCGCACTCGATAAGGGATTTGTTTTCTGTCGCGATAAAGCATAGAAAATGGCTGCCCTTTGCTTTGCCAATCAGGAAGAATGTGTTTAAGCTTTCCGGCTTTAATAAGTGGTAATGCTATATAATCAGGGATGTAGCTAATACCCACACCAGACTCAACTGCTTGTTTCATCATTTGAATTTCATCAACTTCTAATCGAACATGTGTGTTTGGATTAAAACAGTACTCTTCACTCGTTTGCTGATTTTTTAATTGCCACGGTACCAACCCAACGCACGTAACTTTTGATTGCTCTTCTAATTGCTCAGGATGAGTGATGGATTGATAATCATAGTCAGGATGAGCACACAATACATTATGAGTAAGCTTTAGTTCTCTAATAACCCAATTATCAATAGCAGGGTTTCTTACTCTAAACGCTATATCAATCCCTTCTTTTTCAATATCAATAAGGTTATTTGAAAAGCGTAAATCTAGTTGAATATCGGGATACTGCAGTAAAAAATTACAAAAAATAGCACTTAAAAAATGTTTACCCATGTAAATGGGTGCACAGATCCTAATTTTCCCTTTAGGTTGGTCTTTCTCATCACACAGTGCTTGCTCTATACACTCTACTTCATCAAACAGTTTACGATAGCGATCGTAATATAATTCGCCAGTATGCGTAAGTGTAACTCGATGGGCATCTCGATTTAGTAACGTTAATTGCAGAGCTTGCTCTAATAAACGTATTCTACGGCTTAAAGTTGATAGTGACATATCAAGGCTTATTGATGCTTTTTTAAAGCTACCTAATTTTACTATGGTGCAAAAGTAACGTAAATCATCGAGAGAATAATTAGCTGCCATCAGAACTATTTTATTGTTTAGGATGTAGACAATATTAACAGCGACGCTTTAAAATTTCATTAGAGAAGCCAGAAGTTTTTATTGATAAAGATCAACAAAGAAAAAGTCAATAAAATGCATAATCTAACGCTGTTAATCATATAATTTAAAATAAAGTAGTAAATGCTCTATTTTTTCATTTTTTGTTTTATAGGACTTTAATTAGAAAGGCTAAAAAATGGCTCTACTCATAAATAGTAAATGCATTAACTGCGATAGTTATAAGGTTCTCAATTAAAGTCTTTAAAAACAGTCTGTTACTTTGTCGTGCTATGGCTTGTGCTACGATTTTATGTAACTCGTCAGCACTTAGTTAGTATCTTAAAAACAGCCTTAAAAGGCAAATTGTATTAACTACAAAATTAAAAACACAAACTACCATAACCTTTGAATCGATATTATTTAATAACGCTTTAATACCTGTGCGATAGACGTTGGCGCATTCTTGCCTTGAGTTGGCACTTTTGTTAAGTCATATAAACGAGTTAAGTAGTCGAGAGATTGCCACAAAAATAATAGCAGCCTGAATGAAATGAGCCCAGTAACTTCAAACATTTATCGTAGAAGCAGGTACCGTACTTTTTTTAGCTAACGCTTCGCGTGACATTTTTGCTTTTTTGCGACGTTCTTTTAGATGCTCTGCAAAAGCTAGCCGCACATCACCTTCGCTTGATAGTAGGTAATTAATAATATAACCCGCAAGTAAAAGAGACACAGCTGTATCTTAAATGGATTTAAAATAGGATTAATGGATACAATAGTGTCTATTTTTTGCGAGTAAAGCGTTTGAGATGTGTTAATGCCAAGTAAAGTAGATACCGACTAATCTTGTTCAGGTTCCTTATACAATAGAGTGTAAATCAAATTAGAAGCTTAAAAAATTAAAACGCATTTTAGTGTTTTTCACTTTTCACAATAAAGTGCCTTTTAGGGATCATTAAGCTGCATTTAAGGCCTTAAAGTGACTTATTGGTCACTTTAACTACTACTGGTTGTACTCAAAGAGTTAAGTATTGTTTTACTTAATTTTCTTTTTTAGCTTGTTTAACAAGTCTAATTAGAATTATCGTCAGCACAGCAG
Source organism: Pseudoalteromonas sp. SWYJZ98 (assembly GCF_015864495.1). NCBI lineage: Bacteria > Pseudomonadati > Pseudomonadota > Gammaproteobacteria > Alteromonadales > Pseudoalteromonadaceae > Pseudoalteromonas > Pseudoalteromonas sp. SWYJZ98. Next base: position 4,275 of record NZ_JADYXA010000067.1, read on the forward strand.
CTGGTAATAACCATATAAAATCACTCATCTTAGATTCTCAATATTTGAAATAGTAACTTAACATTAATGTTTTTGAGGTGTTTTGCAAATTTAAGTCGTTTATCTATTAACTTTCAATTTTTCTCCTGACTTATGCCTAGTTAGCTTTAGGACAAATTAACGAGGAAAAATCATGAAAGAACAAAAATCACCGTTTATACGCCAATATGTACGCGCTAGTAAATCCCCCTGGGAGGATGCTTCCACCATTTTGCTATTAGCTGATGTTGTTGATAAGCAAGAACTTGAACTGGGCTTCATCAATTACGTTTATTTACACCGAGATAGCGTGGGGTGTGTGCTGGGTATTAGTATTTCTCAACAGTTACTAGCTGCTAATCCTGAGTTCTCGGAGAGGTATTTGGAAGGTATTGAGATGTATGCTTTTTTACTCATACATATTGAAGACATAACAAACTTTTGCAGCTTGTTTAGTGCAGAATTTGAGCAGCTGTTTATGCTAAAACCCAACGTATATTTTGCAGCTGCAGAAGACAGTTGGTTACGGTTAATAGAAAGCTCATAAACTCTGGCGAGCCTTTAGGCTCGCTTTTTAGTTTTAAAGATTCTGATCCAATTGTGTTTTAAATAAATAATTTAAACTCACAAAAAAAGTCACTATTTCTCCCTGAGAGTGCCTATTTATAAATAACCTCATAATAAGGGGAGTAAGTAATTATTAACGGATAATAATTATCAAAATTAATTTACGATAAGGAAATTCTATGATTTGCAGATATACCTCTACTCTAGACATTATCACCCTGTTAGAAGATGTCAAAACGGTTGTAAGGGATAACGATCATAAAATAAACAAACTCATGCTAAGTGCCGACAACCCAAACTTTAAGGGTTTATGGGCTATTGTAGAGCCTCAAGTTTTTAATAAAAAGCACCTTAATTATCGTGGCGTAAAAGTTCTGATATATAAATTAATGATTTGTTTAATAAACGATGTACACCAACCCGTAACAGCATATCCTGATTATGATGACGAGTTTTATGAAGAGCCAGATCAAGCCTTTAGTGATGCGCCAGAGGACCGCTTTGATTCAGTTTTTGATAGCAAGTTTGAGGATGAATTTGAAGACCACTATAAAAATGATATTGAAAATGAATTTGTTGACGAGTTTGAGCAAGATCGTATTGATCGTAATATCCAAGATTCAATAAACAGTCTTCTAAATAAATAATAAAGGACAAATATAAGTTATTTTAATAATAAAATAACTGCCTAATCATTACCCCTAAAATATGCCATGAGTCATTATTTGCAGGCTCACTGCTTAAGCTGGAATCTGGTTTAAGCAGCTCAATCTCATTAATAGAGATTACACCTCTAGGGGAAGGCGTGATGCAAATATAGCGCCTTGTTATTACTTCACAAAAGCGTGTATTTAATAATAATGTTGGCAAGGCTTTAAATAGGCCAAAAGCAAAGGGGGAATAGATTAACATCCATTCCCCCTTTGCTTATCTATCGTTTATTGATAAAACATTTCATTAATTTCTTCACATAATTTAGTACGGAAAATAATAGATGAGTGAAGTAATTCAGCATCGCTTTCACTGAGAAGTGGTGCTCGCGTTTTTTTGTCGTAACGTTCAGTTAGCTCCGTAAATAGCTGTTCGTGGAGTCGCTTAATGTCATCAAAAATTTTAACTGATTGGGAGAATAAAAAAATCTTACTGTAATCGCCATTTTTTAACGAGGCCAGATATTTTAGTAAAATGACCTGTCGTGCAGTTTTATTTTTAAAACTGTGTTCCACCTCAATAGCGGCTATTGAGCCATCAGGAAGAAGCACGGCGCCATCCACAGTTCGCGTATCAGATAGGTTATTAATACGTTTAAATTCAGGCTCAGTAATAAACCCCGTCCACATTGGGGCGTATGTTTCATCACTGTGATAATTATGTATACCGCGCAGCATGACAAATGCGTTAATTAGGTTATGCATAACATTATTATGATTGAACTGCAGAGCAGGGTTTTTATTGCTCCTAAAATGCACGTCAATGCCCATTAACTCCTCGGCAAATTTGGCAGCAGTATAGGTAGGCACGTAGACACGACCATCTGGACTGCGGTGTGTTTTTACCACACGCAATAGCCCATCTTTTTCTAGCCGGTTTAAATGCTCTAATGCTAACCGATGATTGATGCCATATAACCAACAAATAATCCCTGGTGTAACAATAGAAAACCGAATTGCAATAAGCACCGAGACCTTGGTTCTATTGACCCCTTTTTGGTGGTTATTTGCGCCTAGATAATACCGCATATCAATATCAAAATAGCGAGGGTAGTGAGTATGAAGAGTGTTGTTCGTTTCTAAATTTTTTGATGGCTGCTGAGTCAATTCAAAAATCCTTTTGATGAGTTAATTAGTAAAATTAACTAGCATCGCAACACAAAAATTATCATCATTTTATAAATGTATTTCCGTTTTTCATTCCGAGATACTCTGACAGCATGCACGGAATCATTGTCGCGATAATTATCGCAACAAAAGGCAGCTTTCAGCTGATGGCCTCGTCGCTTCGCTACTCAACCATAGGGACTAAAACGCCCGTCAGCTCTGGTGTTGCTCCGCAACGAGCCGCCTCAACGCGCTATCGCGCTAGCGTTTTAGACCCTGCGCGAATGCACCGAGCTACGCTCTGTACTAACCGCCATACTGCCGCGCCTGACAATGCAATGGGTGCCCCATAATTTGCATTTTTCATCTGCTGTAATTTTCTGCGAAAATAGATGGTTCGATATCAATTTGTGCCAAAATGATATCGAATTTCGCTGATGCGAAACACTATCGCGGTTAGTACAGACCAGCTGTACATTCGCGCTTTCTCCATGTATTTACGGCTTCGCCTACAACACATTACGCGCTTGTTGGCCTCATTCTGAGGCGCTTTTTTGCAGTTTTTCGTGCCGAAAAATGCGTTTTAAGAGCGTCTTTCAGACAAAAAACGTCTTCAAATTAAACTTATTAATAAACTTTTTAGATAAAGAGGAAAGGGTTTTTACTTAAAAAAATTAAGTAAAAATAGAAGAGGAGTGAATGTCCTATTCAAACTGTTTGTTGCTGAGCTGCGCAGTCAAACAGTTTGTTTTTTATCACGAAATCATTAAATTTGAAAGTATAAATTAATGATTATTAAGGTTTAAAAAATGAAAAATAATGACGTTACTGATATTGCTATTAATCCAGCCAGCGGTCTTCCTATTACTAATGCGAGTTGCAATATCGTAGATGTAGGCGGCAATGTGATAGGCCAGCCTAATAGAGTAATGACTGTTTATGAGATTGATGAGTCGATAGAGGACTCTATAGAGCAAGATTGTTTTGATGCTTTTGATCCGTTCGGTGACGGCTTTTAATGCCCAAAATATTGAAAGCTATTAGTGGGTATCGAATAGAAGTTGTCTATTCGATTATCGCATTAAGTGGCTCAGCTGTACTTTCTTTCCTGTACCAATCGACTCAAAATTTTGCTTGGCTTATCGCCCTGAGTTTGTTTTGCACTAAAATTGCTATTGGCATAATTAACTACGAGAAATATTGTCAAAGTAATAAGCGTAGTATGAAGGTAGCGCTCAAATATTTGTTATTTAAATTTGTATAATCCTTGTTCATTTGTCCTAAACGCAAAGCGTCCTGATTTTATTAGGGCGCTTTTTTGTTGAAAGCATTAATTAGACTGTCACCATATAAAAAAGATAAAGGTTTATATAAAAATGAGTTTTTAAAACTATTAAATACGACTGAATAGGAGAGGGTAACTTAGCGAGAGGGGGGTCAATGAGTCGATAGGTATGTAAAAATACCTACCAACCACAAGGAATATACAAATTAGTTTTCATATACCTCTGCTTACGCAAAGGGTAAAAATTAGTAGTTACAATTGCTAACTAAATTTTCTTTACTACAGTGTTTTGTCGCTCACCCCCGCCAAAGCGGGGAAACCAATTTAGCAGCACGACTGTCTGGCTAAACTTTCTTTACTACAGTGTTTTGTCGCTCACCCCCGCCAAAGCG
>NZ_JADYXA010000068.1:0-7673 GCF_015864495.1 Pseudoalteromonas sp. SWYJZ98
CGCACAGGGCGTGCATCTGTGAAAGTGTTATGGAAAGGATGGCTTAAGTTACAAGCCATCCTAGAAGGCTACGATTTAGCAAAATCTCTTGAGTCAGACTTGTGATCAAGAGACAGCTTTACAGTGCCTTATTTTATTTTTTAGTAAAAAAGCATTAGCTTAATTATTCATCATCTTCAACAAGCGTCATTAGCGAGGTATTACCGCCTGATGCTGTTGTATCAATACTAATTGTTTTTTCAGTAATTAAGCGCTTGATTAATGTATCGTAATACTCAGAGCTAATTACCGGTAAAATTGCGCCTTTACGCTGTGCAAGCTGTTGGCTGAAGTAGCCTAAACGAGACGAGCGAGCGGCAACTACCGCACCAGCTAAATGAGGGTGAGCTAAGATAGCTTGTAACTGATTAGGTTTAGCTACTTGGAAAACACCTTCAGCAACACCTGTAGAGATAAATTTATCTTTAAAGGCAACAGCTTCATCGTAAAACAGCTCAGACGCTACAGTAATTACCGTATTACCTGCGGCAATAGCGGTAATGATAGACAATGCCCAGAAGTTAAATGATGTGCTCTTATCTGCATAACACACTACACAACCACGCGCTTCTAGATGAAGTGTATTAGACTCACCCGTTGGCCCTGGCAGGGTAGTAAATTTACGCATGTGCTTTTCAAGGCGGTTAAGCTGTGCACGAGCTTCTGATAATGTTAATGCTAAATCGTCTGCTAAATCGTCGATAATTTCTACCGTCGCGATTTTAGCAAGCAACTGACGCACAGCCGAAACACGGTCGTTTAGTGGTGTTGCGCGCCAGATTTTTTCATCGCGCATTGAGTTAGCCATTAGCTTTTTAACTTGCTCATTTGCACCGCTGTAGTGGTGTAAATCAAGCTCATCTGGCGTCAGGTTTGTCATTTGCACGTTATCTGGTGATGCTTTTTCTTTTACTAAACGTTGAAGGTAGTTAGGGCCACCGGCTTTAGGGCCAGTACCTGATAAACCACGGCCACCAAATGGTTGCACACCAACAATAGCACCAATCATGTTTCGGTTAATGTAAACATTACCTGCACGTGACATTTTAGCAAGGTACTCACAGCGCTCTTCAATGCGTGAATGTACACCCATTGTTAAGCCATAACCTGTGTTATTAATTTGATCCATCACATCATCAAGTTCGCTCGATTTAAAGCGAACAATATGAACACATGGGCCAAATACTTCACGCTTAAGTACTGATAAATCTTTGATTTCGTATAAACGAGGTGCAAAAAAGTATGCGCCATTTTGAGTGTTATCCGGGATTTTACACTCGTAATGAAGTATAGAATTACCTTTTAAGTACTCAACGTGCTCGTTTAAGTTTTTAAGTGCTTTTTCATCAATTACCGGACCAACATCAGTTGATAGTAACGATGGGTCGCCAATGTGTAGCTCAGCTAGGGCACCTTTAAGCATTTCGATAATGCCATCTGCTACGTCATCTTGAATGAATAAAACACGAAGAGCAGAACAACGTTGCCCAGCACTTTGAAAACCAGAACTGATCACATCGTCAACTACTTGCTCAGGAAGTGCCGTTGAGTCAACAATCATACAGTTTTGGCCACCTGTTTCTGCAATTAACGGTACTTGAATATCGTTACGTGCAGCAAGTGTTTGAGAAATTAATGTGCCTGTTTCAGTAGAACCTGTAAACATAACCGCTTGAATGCGCTCATCAGGAACAATTGTTTTGCCTACTTCAGAACCACGAGCAATAACAGGCTGAACAACATGCTCAGGTAAACCAACAGACAGCATTAGTTCAATAGCACGAAGGGCTATTAAACTTGTTTGCTCAGCAGGCTTTGCAATTACAGTGTTACCTGTAACAATCGCAGCGGCAACTTGGCCTAAGAATATTGCAAGCGGGAAGTTCCACGGGCTAATACATAAAATAACGCCACGGGCTTCAAAACGCTCATCTTGCGATAGCTCCTCAGCGCGCGCCGCGTAGTAACGGCAAAAATCAACCGCTTCACGTACTTCATCAATACCATCTTGAGCTACTTTACCTGCTTCTTTAATACAGATAGCAACAAGTTCGTCGTGATGACGCTCTAATATGTCAGCAACGCGACGCAGTAAGTTAGCTCGCTCTCTTACTGGTGTTTGTGACCATGACTCAAGTGCAGCTTCAGCGTTAGCCAGTAATACTTTCATCTCTTCGCCAGTTTGCAGTTTAACGTGGCCGATGATTTCTTTGTGATTTGCAGGGTTTTTAACTGCAAGTGAGCCTTCAGGTACTTGGCTTTGCTCAATTAAGTGCTCGTTAAACCATGTTTCAAGATTCTCTTTGAAAGGGGTGATAACGTTAATGTCGGTTAAATCCATGCCTTTTGAGTTAGCACGTTCTTCACCGTATAAATCAATTGGCATTTTGATTTGCGTATTGTACTTATTACGCAAGCCTTGCAATGTTTCTACAGGGTCTGGAAGTAATGATTCAACAGGTTTTGTTGTATCTACAATGGCGTTCACAAATGATGAGTTAGCACCATTTTCTAACAAACGACGAACAAGGTAAGCAAGTAGGTCTTCGTGTTGACCAACTGGGGCATATACGCGGCACTGAATTTTTTCTTCGTTAACGATTTGGTCGAATAATGACTCACCCATGCCGTGTAAACGTTGGAATTCGAAACCAGTGTTGTCGCCTTTGGCTACTTCTAAAATAGTCGCGGCAGTGTAAGCGTTATGTGTAGCAAATTGCGGATAAAGCACATCGCGCGCTTCAAGCATTTTAATAGCACACGCTTTGTAAGAAACGTCTGTTGTTGCTTTACGGGTAAATACTGGGTAGTGATCTAAACCATCTTGCTGTGTGGTTTTGATTTCAGTATCCCAGTATGCGCCTTTTACTAGACGTACCATCATCTTGCGACCAACGCGGGTTGCAAGGTCAGTTAGCCATTCAATTACAAAAATAGCGCGTTTTTGATAGGCTTGAACCGCTAAGCCAAATCCTTGCCAATCACCAAGATCTTCATCACTGAATACCGCTTCAATTACATCTAATGAAATATCTAAACGGTCTGCTTCTTCTGCATCAACGGTAAAGCCGATATCGTATTTTTTAGCGGCAAGAGCAAGTTCTTTTAACTTTGGTACAATTTCTTCCATCACACGGTCTTTATGAGTGAACTCATAGCGTGGGTGAATAGCAGAAAGCTTAACTGAAATGCCCGGGCTCTTAATTGGACCACGACCATTAGCCGCTTTACCAATTGAGTGTATAGCATTCATGTAGCTGTCAAAGTAACGCTTCGCATCTTTCATTGTGCGCGCGCCTTCGCCTAGCATATCGTAAGAATATACGTAACCTTTTTGCTCTGTTTCGGCAGCACGTTCAATTGCCTCGTCAATGGTACGACCCATTACGAATTGCTTGCCCATAATTTTCATAGCAAAGTTTACAGACTTACGAATAACTGGCTCACCTAAACGACCAATGGTCTTTTTAAGCATGCCGAACTGTTGTTCTTTAGTTTTGTCTGTGTAGTTAACCATTTTACCGGTAACTAATAATCCCCAAGAAGATGCGTTTACAAATAAAGAATCGCTGCTTCCTAAATGAGAGCTCCAATCACCTTTGGCTAACTTGTCACGAATAAGTACATCTTGAGTTGCTTTATCTGGTACGCGAAGCAGTGCTTCGGCCAAACACATTAATACAACGCCTTCTTCACTAGAGAGTGAAAATTCATTTAAAAGCGCATCAACACCGCCTTGCCCATCTTGCTCTTTACGAATGTTCAAAACAATCTGGCGGGCTCTTTCCCAGGCACGACTTCGTGCTTTTACGCCTACTTCTGCAAGCGGTAAAATATGATCAATAACTGCATTTTCATCTATGCGGTAAAAGTCACGGATTCTTTGTCTGATAGGACAAGTAGTAGTTAAATCGCCGTTGAATAACATAAGCAACCCTCAGGATGTTAAGAATTAAAGTAAAATTAATTACCAATAAATTACCAGTGATATTGTGAGTGCATTCTAATTAAAATTCAGCAGAATATGCTGGTTAAATTTCGCGATTTACGATAATTTACAGGGTATAAATTTAACTTATCCGCATAAAATTCTGTTATGACAATTCCAAATAGATTACGCATGCTAGATCGTATTGATTTAGCCATACTAGACGTTCTTCAAAAGAACGGCAGAATTTCTAATGTTAACCTCGCAAAACAGGTTAATTTGAGTGCCAGCCCGTGCCTAGATCGGGTTAAACGATTAGAGCAAGAAGGGTATATTGAAGGCTATTATGCCAAGCTTAGCGAAGCTAAACTTAATCAGAGCTTAGTAGCGCATGTTCAAGTATCGCTTGTTGCTTCAAATACAGCTGTATTTAAAGTATTTAGAGAGCACATATTAAGGATAGAACAAGTAGTCGAATGTGACATGGTTGCTGGTGGTTATGATTACTTATTAAAAATTCGCGTTTCTAATATGGAAGAATATAGACAAGTTCTTGGCGACTTAGTAGATATTCCCGGCGTGGGTACTCATCATACTTATATGGTGATCGAAAAGATTAAAAAGGACGAAGGATTGCTAATCGATATTTAAGCTTTTCTCAAGTAATAAAAAAACCGCAATTGCGGTTTTTTTATTTTAGTAGATAAATGCTATACCAAATAGTTAGTACATCACCTTATACATAATTTATTACGACCTTCCGACTTCGCTCTGTATAAGGCAGTATCCGCCGCGCATATTAATGCCTCAGATGTTCTGTATTGATTGTTGTATTCACACGCTAAACCCTGACTTACACTTATTTTTACATTCGCTGGTAAACCGAGATCTCTAAAATTAATGTTGAGTATTTTTTCTTGAATACGTTTAGCAATCATTTGTGCATTTGAAATGTGCGAACGAGGCAGCACAACAGCAAACTCCTCACCACCATAGCGTGCTACTAAACTGTCTTTAGATGGTAAGCACTCTTCAATTGTACGAGCGACTTTTTGAAGGCACTTATCACCTTTTACATGGCCAAAGTTATCGTTAAATAATTTAAAGTAATCAATATCAATAAGTATAAAGCTAAGAGGCTGCTTGTTAACTATGCACTCTTGCCAATTTTTTATGATGGTTTTTTCTAAAGTACAACGATTAGCAATACCAGTGAGGTGATCAAGTCTGGCTACGTTTTCCAGTACTTTATACTTTTTAACGTGCTTTGAAATATCATGCATTATACAAATAAAAAGTGGGGTACTTGAGACTACCGATTCGGGTAAACATGATACAGATAACTCAACATCTAAACAGTTACCATTGTTTTTTCTTATTTTAACTTCTTTCGGACCATGATTGAGTGGTGTTTGATAGTTTTTTTTCCAACTTTCAAACATGTATTTATAGTCATCGCGATACTGTTCTTGTAAACAATCTTGCCATTTTTTACCTATTAATGAATCAGACGTTACATTGAAAAAACGTGCTGCTACGGGATTTACTGATTCAAACACCCCATCTGCATTAACAATAAAAATAGCATCGGCCATGACATTAGTGACATTAATAATTGCGCTTATTTTTTCATTGTTAACGGTATTAGAAATGCTGCTGATTAATGCAGATACAGCGCTGTCGGTGTTGTTTGCTTTGCTATTTTCATTATTGTTAGACATGGTGTTGCTCATTTTTATTGTTAATTAAACTTTATGTCTAGCAGTTTATTCAATTTATCGTTTTTAAACCTTTCGGTAACCTTCTGATTTAAGTTGTTGTTATTTAAGTTTATTTAAAGGTCGTTTTTAAATAAATTACACCGCAATTAATATGCCTGTGCAATTTAAAAATAAGCATTACTAATTAGAGTTCTTTTTCATTCTTAACTTGAGGATCAGCGCTTTCATATTTATTGCCATTACACTCAACGTTAAAGATTAAGCATACAGAGCCATTATTTTCATCTGTGTCGGTAATGATAATTGTGTGGCCGTTGTCACTTACTTTATAGCTGAAGTCTTGGGCGCATGGTTTTTGTGTGTCGTTATCGGTGATAGTAGCGCCAGTAAATACGAAACCATTTTGAATTGTGGCGTCGTCTAAATTGTAGTTGCCAGCGGTTTCAGTTCTTACAACACCACCGCCAGTAGCGGATTCGCCATTTTTTGTATAGCTAAAAATAGCTTCACCGTTGTTAAGTTTAATATTGACTTGAAAGTCGACATTTTCTAGGGTGTTATTCATATCATTTCCTTTATGAGTAATTATAGTTGGAAGTTCGTAATGCCTAATTTAACTAGGCTTGTTTTTATTTCTGATATCTCGTCTTCCCTGTTTAAACAGGTATAAGCTTGTACTAGTGGGTATGTTATTTTTACGCTCTGACTTATTTTTGCAGCTTCAGAAATTGCTTTGATAGCACTTAAGCAAAATTGCTCTCGCTGTTTATTAGTTGTAGCTAAGTTTGCTTTGATTAAGTTTATTCTTGTATATACTAAGTAATCACCAGTTTTAGTTAGGTTGGCTAATTGATGTTTGTAGTTTTCATTATTCTCAAGCTCAGTTAATAACTCCTGCGCTTTGAGTGGTGATTGTCTATTTATAAAATATTGAATCAGTGTAATTTGTGTATTAATAGTGCTGGTATTTTTAAAATTTTGAGATTTTAAAAAATTAATTATTTTTTCAATTGTTGAGTCAGTAGCTTCATCAGTAGATAGCATTAGTGAATGTGCTAAAGAGCGATAATACATAAGCTGAAATTTATTGTTTTTTGGATCTTGTACTAAAGCTTCATTGATAACTTGATTAGCCAAGCTGGCTTTTTTATGGGCCATCCGTTTATCACTCAAATAGCTCAGTAAATAACTTTGTTGCATATATAGGTTTGCTGACGTGTAAAAAAGGCTTGCATCACTAGGGTAGTCAGCAATCAATTTTGTGATTACGCCAACTGCACCTTCCAATATATTAACTGCTTCATTAAAGTTACTTAGCTTCTCTTCTGTTTTTGCAAGCCAACTAATCGTATCGGATTTATCTCGAAGTAAATCTTTGTTATTAGGTTTCAGTTTAAGCGCTTTATTTTTAAGTAAAAGTGACTCTGCAAAGTTCTTTTTTGCAGCGCTGTAGTTGGATTTTTCTATGTATAAAGAACCTAAAGAATTAGATGAATACGATAATTCCATAATGGAGTTAAAATCATTAGCTGCCAGCGCATACATTTTTTTACTGTAAGCGTGGTATTTTTTAAACATTTGCTCAGTAGCTTGATGATCATTTTGATCATAAGCTAATTGACCTAGCCAAAAGGCATTGGCGCCTGCAAGCGTTAGTAGCTCTAAGTTGTTAGGCTGTATTTTTAATAATGCCTCAAGGCGGGTGCGGGCGTTTTCAAAGGCGGTAAAGGCTTCATCGGTTTTACCGCGCGAATAAGCTACTTCACCCATTGCTTCGAGGGTTTGTGCGTACTGAAAACGGTTGTTAAATTGTGCTTTATTATCGCTAAAGCTAAAAAGTGAACTTGAATCGTCAGTTTGATCACGCGGATTCAAACCTGAAGTGCATAACGTTTAGGCGGCTTTAGCCGCCAAGTGATCCTGCATCAATTTTGCAGGCGTTTCAAATCCAAGTGTCTTCCTCGGACGATTATTAAGTTGCTCCA
>NZ_JADYXA010000069.1:0-5575 GCF_015864495.1 Pseudoalteromonas sp. SWYJZ98
CGCACAGGGCGTGCATCTGTGAAAGTGTTATGGAAAGGATGGCTTAAGTTACAAGCCATCCTAGAAGGCTACGATTTAGCAAAATCTCTTGAGTCAGACTTGTGATCAAGAGACAGCTATTTTAGCGGCTTTAGATGTAATTATTTACAATCAGCGTTTGGTAAATACCAAAGAGCCGTCATTTGCATCAATAACAATCACGCTACCTGGTATGTAGTCCCCATTAAGTAGCTTTTGTGCTAGCGGATTTTCAATCGTTTGCTGAATAGCACGCTTAAGCGGGCGTGCACCGTACACAGGATCAAACCCACTTGCTGCAATTCGCTCAAGTGCAGCATCGCTTATTTCAAGCAGATACCCCATCTCTGTTAAACGCTCACGTAATTTCATTAACTGAATATCAGCTATTTCTTTTATATGCTCGTTTGCTAACGGGTGGAATACAACAGTCTCGTCAATACGGTTAATAAACTCAGGTCTAAACTCATTAATCAATACTTCCATTACTTTAGCTTTAAGGGTCGTATAGTCATTATTCCCCGCTTGTTCTTGGATAATATCTGAGCCTAAATTTGATGTCATGATAATAACAGTATTTTTAAAATCAACGGTTCTACCTTGTCCGTCAGTTAATCGGCCATCATCTAACACTTGCAGTAAAATGTTAAACACATCTGGGTGTGCTTTTTCTATTTCATCAAGCAATATAACTGAGTAAGGTTTACGACGAACAGCTTCTGTTAAATAACCGCCCTCTTCATAACCCACATAACCTGGAGGTGCGCCCACTAGGCGTGCAACTGAGTGCTTTTCCATAAACTCAGACATGTCGATACGTACCATGGCATCTTCGGTATCAAACATAAAACCAGCAAGTGCTTTTGTAAGCTCGGTTTTACCCACACCTGTTGGACCTAAAAACAAGAAAGAACCAATTGGGCGATTAGGATCTGCAAGTCCTGCACGTGAGCGTCTTATTGCGTTAGCAACAGCAACGACCGCTTCATCTTGCCCTATTACTTTACTGTGTAACTTATCTTCCATTTGCAGCAGCTTTTCACGCTCACCTTGTAGCATTCTTGCAACAGGAATACCTGTCCAGCGAGATAAAATCTCTGCAATTTCATCCTCACCTACTTGGTTTTTAAGCAGAGTCATTTCTTGCATTTCGGCTTGTGAGGCTAAATCAAGTTTTCGTTCAAGCTCTGGAATTCGCCCATATTGCAGCTCTGACATACGCTGTAAATCACTTGCTCTTCGCGCTACATCTAAATCTAATCTTGCTTGTTCAAGCTCGGCTTTAATTACTTGTGTACCTTGAAGCGATGCTTTTTCAGCATTCCAAATTTCGTCTAGCTCACGATATTGCCCATCAAGGTCGGTGATCAACTCTTGCATTTCACTGCGACGTTTTTGACTCGCCTCATCTTTTTCTTTAGCAAGTGCATTATCTTCTAATTTTAACTGAATAATACGACGCTCAAGCTTATCTAGCGACTCTGGTTTTGAATCAATTTGTAATCGAATTGAAGAACCCGCTTCGTCTATTAAATCAATTGCTTTATCTGGTAACTGGCGATCGCTAATGTAACGATGAGATAACTGAGCTGCAGCAACAATCGCGGGATCAGTAATTTCTACTGAATGATGTAGCTCATATCGCTCTTTTAAGCCACGCAATATTGCAATGGTATCTTCAACCGACGGCTCTTCAATGAGTACCTTTTGGAATCGACGTTCAAGGGCTGCATCTTTCTCTATATATTTACGGTATTCATCAAGCGTGGTTGCGCCAACACAGTGTAACTCACCGCGTGCTAAAGCTGGTTTTAGCATATTACCCGCATCCATTGCGCCATCACTTTTGCCTGCACCCACAATAGTGTGTATTTCATCAATAAATAAAATGACTTGGCCTTCTTCTTTAGCCAATTCGTTTAACACTGATTTTAAACGCTCTTCAAATTCACCGCGATATTTAGCGCCCGCAACTAGTGCTCCTAAATCAAGCGATAAAACACGTTTGTTTTTTAATCCTTCAGGTACTTCACCATTAATAATACGCTGTGCTAAACCTTCTGCTATTGCTGTTTTACCAACACCTGGCTCACCGATTAATACAGGGTTATTTTTAGTACGGCGCTGTAATACTTGAATCGTGCGGCGAATTTCGTCATCACGACCAATAACAGGGTCAAGCTTACCTTGCTCTGCTCGCTCAGTTAGATCAATCGTGTACTTTTCAAGCGCTTGGCGTGTTTCTTCAGCATTTGGGTCATCAACTTTTTGACCACCACGAATCGCTTTAATTGCGGTTTCAATTTTAGTCGAGGTAATATTTAACGATCTGAATATATCGCCAAGTGGACCTTTATCGTCGCATGCCGCCAGTACAAACAATTCACTTGAAATGTATTTGTCTTTGCGTTTTTGCGCATACTTGTCACATAGGTTAATAAGTGAAGCCATATTATTTGATAGCTGCACATCGCCACCTACACCTTCTACTTTAAATAGTTTTTCTATTTCTTGTGAAAGCTTGGTGTTAAGTTCATCTGCGCTGACCCCCGTTTGGGCAAATAACGCGCGCACACTGGAGCCGCTTTGTTGCAGTAATGAATACATTAAATGTACAGGTTCAATAAATTGATGGTCGCGGCCAAGGGCTAACGATTGCGCATCAGAAAGCGCAGATTGAAATTTACTTGTAAATCTATCTAAACGCATGGTGTTACCTATTAAATAATCTAATTGCTTAATTAATGGGTATGTTTAGGTGTTTGTTCAAGGTGTAGAGAGAAATATAATAGCTAAAGGTGCTAATTACTTGCGCCAGATCAAACTTGCCATACGTCCGGTTTGTCCATCCCGTCGATAAGAAAAAAATAAGTCACTTTGAGAGACTGTACAATAGTCGCCGCCTGTAATCTTTTTAACGCCTTGCTGGGTAAGTAAAGTACGCGCAATGCCATAAATATCAGCAAGATATTTGCCATTAGCTTGTGGTGTAAATGCTTGAATAAATGAAGAAGACCTTTTTTGAAATAACTCAAACACTTCAGCGCCAACCTCAAATTGAGTTGGCCCAATTGCAGGCCCTAGCCAAGCATTTATATTTTCATACTTTGAGCTAAAACATTCTAAAGCATTTTTAATAATTCCCTGCTCAAGCCCTCGCCAGCCACCATGTATAGCTGCAACTTCCTTCTCATCATCACTCACTAATAAAATAGGTAAGCAATCGGCAGTCATTATAGCCAAAGGCTGATTTAATAACTGAGTATAAAGCGCATCAGCATTGTGTAACTTATTAGAGTCAAAATGTTCATCAACAATAACAACATCAGAGCTATGAACTTGATTTAGCCACACGGCAGGTTTAGGTAAGAGTTTGGTTAATAGTGAGCGGTTTTTTGATACATGATCTTGATTATCTCCAACATGGTATCCCAAATTGAAACTTTCAAATGGGGTTTTTGAAACACCACCTCCACAAGTAGTACTTAACGTTCCTACTTTATGAAGGTTTTGCCATGTCGCTGACAATAAGTGCATTATCTATCGATATCAGGATTAGCTTTAGTATCTTCACGTAGTGCATGTGTCATAGCAACCATATCGTCAGGGATAGGAGCTTGCCATGTCATCATTTCACCGGTGATTGGGTGCGCAATACTTAATTTTACAGCATGCAGAGCTTGGCGTCTAAAGCTACGGAGTAACTCAAATAACTCAGGTGTTGCACCTTTAGGTGGACGCGGACGGCCGCCATAAGATTGATCGCCAATTAGCGGATGATTTAAATGTGCCATATGCACACGAATTTGGTGAGTACGACCTGTTTCTAAACGCAAACGTAAACGAGTATGAGCACGGAATTTTTCAGCAACACGGTAATGTGTAATTGCCGGCTTACCCATTTCATGTACGGCCATATGCGTACGCTGCGTAGGATGGCGGCCAATCGCTTTTTCAACCATACCACCTGCAGTCATAGTACCATTACACAGAGCTTCATATTCACGAGTGAAATTTTCGCGCTTTTGTAGTGCTTTTACCAAATGCGTTTGGGCCTGAATCGTTTTAGCTACAACCATTAAACCGGTCGTGTCTTTATCTAAACGATGCACAATACCTGCGCGTGGCACGTTAATTATTTCAGGGTAGTAATGTAGCAATGCGTTTAACACTGTTCCATTAGGGTTACCCGCACCTGGGTGAACCACTAGGCCCATTGGTTTATTAATTACCAAAATATCATCGTCTTCATAAACAATGTTTAATTTGATATCTTGTGCTTCGTATTCGCGTGGTGCTTCAATTGTTGTTTCAACACTTACAACTTCACCACCTAGTAGCTTTTCGCGTGGAGTGTTGAAAATTTCACCGTCTACAGTGATTTTATCATCCAAAATCCACGTTTTTATACGAGAACGTGAATAATCAGGGAACAATTGTGCTAATACTTGGTCTAGACGTTTACCACCTAATTCGGTTGGAACGTCGGCTTGAAGAGAAATTTGCTCTGACATTAGTAACTTTACCCAATTTACCAGTGCAAGCTTTGCTCGACTGGGTTAGAATCGCTTTTAATAAAAGCATAATATAATACGCATAGTTTACTCGGTTTTACCGACTTGGCCTAGCCGAAGACATCGAAGGTAACAAATAAAATGATAAATAAAATAGGGAAACGTGCATTTGCCATTGTTTTTTCAGTTTCTGTACTTAGTTTAGGTGCTTGTTCGTCGGCTCCTGACCAAGAAGACATTCAACGTGTACCGAATAAGTCTGCACACGCTTTATATGAAGATGCAAAAGAAACGCTAGATTCTGGTTTATATGCTCGTGCAATTGAACTTTTGAGTGCAATAGACTCTCGCTACCCATTTGGCCCATTCTCTAAGCAAGTACAAATGGACTTAGTCTATGCACATTATCAATCAGGCAATACTGAACAAGCACTTGCAACCATTGACCGCTTTATTCGCTTAAACCCAAATCATAAAGATTTAGACTACATGTATTACATGCGTGGTTTAGTAAATATTAAAGCAGATAAAAATGCGTTCCAAGAGTACTTTGGTGTAGATAGAGCCGACCGTGATGCTAACCGTACTCGTGTTGCATTTACAGATTTATCGACATTAGTAAAACGTTTTCCTAAAAGTGATTACGCGCCTGAAGCTAAGCGTCGTTTAGTATGGCTTTTAAATCGTATGGCACGTTATGAATTAAAAGTAGCCACTTACTATTATGAGCGTGAAGCTTATTTAGCTGCTGCTAATAGAGGTAAGTTTGTTGTTGAGCACTACTCACAAAGCAGTTACTTAGATCCCGCGCTTGAAATGATGGAAAAAAGTTACGACCAATTAGGTTTAACTGAGCTTAGTGAGCACGCAAAGCAAACACGAAAACTAAATAAAAGAACTAAATAAACAAAAAGGCGCTTAGTAAGCTGTCTCTTATACACAAATCCCTGCTAAGAAATTAGCGGGGATTTTTTTGAACTAAATCTCAATGTCATGATCAGATCTTCAAATCTTGTTTGAGGGCACATTATGATTAACGAACA
>NZ_JADYXA010000007.1:0-157471 GCF_015864495.1 Pseudoalteromonas sp. SWYJZ98
CGATTTAGCCCTTGCCATTCGCTAGTAGTTATCGTTTAATAACAGTGTGTTATTTAAACGGTGATCTTCCTACAGAGGACTTTCACCTCATAAGTCAATGCCCATGTCGGGCGTACACAAGGCGCTGTTGGCGGACTGATTTTCCGCTTCGCTCCAAACCAGCCGCAAAGCACGGCGATATATTTTCTCCGAGGTTTTATGAATAAAATTGAAGATTTGTACGGAAACGATCTTGAAACGAAGTATTTTTATATTTTCCCCGTGGAGAGACTTGATTTAAAAAATGAAGAGTCATTTGGGAACATAAGAATCTTTCCAAAAGGCTGTATCGATATTGATGATATGTATAGTAGTACAATTATCATGTCTCAAGAAGATAAAGACAAATTTGATTCAAACATTGAGAAGCTTAAATCAAACCCTTTAATAGTAATTAATGATCAAACTTATGCTGATTACCCTGGGAGCATATCAAGTGATTTGCAAATTATTACTACTGCAATATCTAAAGCCTCTATAATTATCGATTATATTAAATTTGAGTTTTGCTCCTTAGTGGCTCCGAAAACCATGCCAGCAAGGTTAGGGCAAGTTGCATCAGGTGAGACGTTGCTGTTAATGTACAGTGGAAAAGGGAGTCCTTTTACTCGTATCATAGATACTACGATCTACAGTAATACCTTAACGGCGGGTGTAGGTTTAGATATTAACTCCGAAATTTTCACTAATTTTAACTTATTAAATGCTGATATTGGAGAGGTTGGAAACATAGCGAAACAAGCATTGAGAATGTTTTTAAATGCATTGGAAGAAAATGATAATACAGGGAAATTCATCGAAATAATGAGATTGTTTGAATTTATCGCCGATCCAAATAGTTTTACTAAGTTCCAGAAGGTTAGAACAAAAATTGCGGCTCATATAGCCGAAAACAGCTCGGACATTCATAGATTGCAGGAAGAATTTAAATACTATTCTAGCGGTGATAATGAAGATGGATTGCGTACTGAAATAATTCACAATGGTAAGAGTATAGAAATATTGATACCAGAACTTAGTAAACAAACAGACCTTTTCAATAAATTACAGTTATACATAACCAAATGCATTAGAGATCTAATTTGCTTTTACAATAAAAGTTGGGATGAACTCGAAGCTATCAGAGATACAAAATTAGAGGAAGCAAAAAAAAACAAAGTAAAAAATAAAACCGTAAATTACTCCAATACAGCCGTTTTAATTGATGTTAACTTCCTTGCTGAATCAATTGAAAAATTTTCGCCAATGTATAAAAAGCTGCATCCAAAAAGTGATTTTAGTAATTTAAAATTAGAAGAATTAGTTTATCAAGCTTTACGCAACTGTAGAGTGTTAGAGGAAAAGAAAACTTATAAAGTATTTGCCTTTTCTAATTCAATTGATGATATTCCCTTAGTTAAAATACCTGTTTCATCATTAGATGGCGCAAAACTTAAAGGTAATAACTGCCTGTTTGAGCTTGTTGCATTTGCTTTCGAGGAAAAAGAGAAAAAAGTAGAGTCTGTTTTCGAGATTACTCACGATATTTTTCAAGACAAATCTTCTTTTGAATCTTCAGACCTTACTTTTCGAAATGTTGTGTTTATTGGAGATGATCCTGCATATATTGATCTTCTGACAAGCGTAAATGCGAAAGATAACCGAAATTTAACTATTGTAAAATGTTCACATTATTCTCAAATGGAGCATCGAATTCCATTTTTTGATATTGGGCATTTAGTAGGAATGTCATTTGGTCTGTCAGCTAGTCAGCTATGACTATAAGTTAAGAAGTTAAGGGGTCAAATCTTGACTTCATATATCAAAACATAAATCGGTCAAAAGCTTTTGATATAAGCTATTTTTACCCTCTAAAAGCGCAGCGCCTCATATCCTCATTGTGAATTAGTTTTATAAAATAAGATGGCTGTCACTTTAAACGTAAAACATCGGCGAATTTGCACTCTAATACACGCCGATGTCTATAACTTATCTAAGTAAGAACCATACTTTGTAAGGCATTAAGCCTTAGTCTGCTTTACGGTAAAGGCTTATTAAACAGATTGCTAAAAGTAACGTTGCAATCATGCCTGATGCACCAGCAACAGCTGATGGTAGAAATCCATCACGACCAAAGGTAATTAAAATACCATTGGCAAGCACTGCAACACCGCCTGCTAGGGCTGTAAGGCCGCCGATTGCTTTGCCACCTTTAGCTAAGTAAGACAGGCCAAAAACAAGTGCTGCTAATCCCAATAATACTTTAGCTGCATAGTAAATCATGAATGACAAAGAAACCACGCCACCAATTAAAGGTTGTGCGCCTTCTACTGTGCCTGCAACTTTTCCAAATGTAGAAAACAAAGTAAGTCCAATGCTTACCTGCACTATGTTAAGTACTGCACTAAACGCGATAGCCGACCAGCCTAGCTGAGCATTTTTTGCTTGCACCATAGCTGTGCCTGCAAAAGCAACAAGTAAAGTAAATACCAGTGCTTCTAGCCCCCAAGCAACCTGCCTTGAAAAACTAATTTCAGCACTGTAAAGCGCTGAATAAATACCCTGTGATATCGCCAATACCAACAATAACGATGCTGTAATTAGGGTGGTGCGTTTAAGTGTAAATTCCATTATGGACCTCTTTTGATTTTATATTTGACGCTTTTAACAGGTGTTGCGGGTTTGAATGTAGCAAACTGCTTAGTATTTGTATTAAATAGCGTTTATCGTTGTAGGTATAAGACAGGTAAAGCGAGTAAATTATTTCACTTAAACCTATAAAAGTATTAATTAATAACAAACAGGCTCAGGCTATTGCTTTTAATTAAACCTAACTTTGCAAAGCCGCTTTGGTTTAGCCATGCATGTATCTAAAAGCGCAGTGCCTCATGCCCTCTTAGTAAATCAACATTTGATTACCAAGAGGGCACACATTTTGAGTATGTGGTTAAACGGCTTATTACTTATGGCGTTAAGATAAAAACGTAAAATGAGACCAGTCACTTAACGCTGTAATAGTTTGTTCTGTGGGAGGGGCAACATAAATTAAACCTGCAATGGCAATAATTGAAGCTAGCGTAATTAGTTTATTATCGAAGTCAGCTATTTTTAAAGCGGTGCCAAAAGAGCGCTTAATTGTGACATTACTTAAATCCACACTGTAAATTTCATCCAGTAATAAATGAATTAGTCCGCCGAGTAAAATAAACCCACCCGTTAACCAGGCAAAAACGGCTGCTTGTGTGGTTGATTGGTCATTTAGTTTCCATGTTACTTGAGTCGTTAATAGCGCGCATAACAGTATAAATAGTAAAGAGTGGCAACTACCTCTGTGTACTGTGATCCATTCAAAAATAGGTCTAATAATATATTTCATAAATCCGTAAACCAATAACGGCACTACGATTAACTCGATAAAGCTAATTTCAATAATGAGCTCGGTGGTTATGTAATGCAGCACTAGTAATACAGCGCTGAGTGCAAATAAGTTAAAAATAGTGTCGAGTGATGTGGAGTTATCTGAGTCTATGTCGGGTAATAAACCGCCAATAGAGCCTAAAAACCATAACCAAAGTGCGCCGTTTAAATCGATATGGCTTGCAGATAGTAAGGTGGCTGAGGCTAAGCCTGTGATGATTACGGCAGTATTAAGATGAGTATTGAAGTTTGCCATTGTATCTCTTTATGGGAAAAAGTAGGGCATTCTATCAATTGAAAAGTTTATTGTTCAATATTCTTTTTAATTAGATTTTTTATTACTTTGATTAATTGCTAATAGTACGATTTTTATTCTGTATTGTGGTTAGTGGTGCAATCATGTTGTAATTTTTTTGATAAAAATCAATAATACGGACAGTTTTTATTGTCTATTGGCCTTTTGTGTTTTTAATAAAAGCCTTGCTATCAACTTATATAAAACGGCTTAACTGGAATTCACATGAACCAAAATAGATATAAAGCATCGTTTCCTGCGCCTGACATTGGTAGTAACTATTTTGTCTCATCAACTTGGAGCAGTTATGGTTTCTGGGCTCTATTAGCACTGACTCCGCTTGCTCATTACATGATGTACTATACCGAAGATGGTTTAGCGCATGGGGAAGATTTAAACACTTTAGTGTATGTAATACTTGGGGCTATTTCCTTGTTTGTTTTAAATATTGCAGCCCAATCTATATGTTGGTTAGGCAGGCTTTTGGCAGTGGTTTGCTTTAGCATTAGTCTGTTTTTTATATTATTGCTTATTTACCTCAGTGTATATTCACACTTTCCAATTGCTTATTTAGGTGCTATTTCTTATTTTGGGTTAGCTCGTATTTTTATAATGTAGATAGTAAAAAGATAGCACAATTTATTAAATTACCAACTTAAGCATTACAGTGGCTTATCAATTGAATACAAAAACATAACATCCCCTTAAATTTTGTACTTTGTTAAGCGAAGTACTGGGACATAAGAAAAGCAAGACGGAAAATTTGTGTTATCTATTGTTATAAGTGGCGACAATATAGATTATGAATAGGGCGGTTTTTTGATATTACTAAACTTAAAACGTGTTGGTTACTGGATGAGCTTTATTTTTATAAGGCTGCTTAAATTTGGCAGCCTTTTATATTTAAAACGTTAAAAGCGCTTACTTAAAATGGTGCGTAGCCATCATTTGGTTTGTTAGGGTTAGTCCAGCGCTGTTTAGCATCAACAGGAATGCGTGGTGCACCTTGTGCTGGTAATCGACCGCGCTCCCCATACAGCCACAATACAAAGTTAGTTCGCTCGCCACTGGTAATAGGCTTGGCTGCGTGTGCAATATTGCCTCGATGTAACATGGCAGTACCAGGCTTAAAGGTAAGTGATTTAATGTCACCTGTGTACGGGTGATAAAAGTCCACTTGTGACCCTGTAAACTCTTCGCCTGGTAAATTTAGGTTAATGTTAAGCGTTACAGCTGATGCGTCGGTATGTGGGCGAATTGATGAATCTGTATTTGGCTCATAATAAATTGAAAAGCCAAATGTTTGTGTATCAAACCCCATAACTTCCGGGAACAGCATACGTGAAATAGGGCGCATATAAGTGTTTAGTATTTCGTTATAAAATGCTTGAAAGCTTGGCGCGGCTAAATAACCTTCTGATCGGCTATCAAGCATGGCACCACGGCGATTTAACACTATGCCGTATGGCGGGCGCATAGGAATTTGCGAATTCCATACTTGTTCTAAATATCCGCGTAATACAGCTAGGCGCTCAGGATCAAAAAATTGAAATTGAAACACATCAGGCGCTACTTCGTGTAATAACGCTTTTACGGCTAGCTCTTTTGATGGATCTTCCCATGCTTGCTTTACTGCTTCGCGTAGGTTTTTATCAAGTAGTGTGTCGTCAAGTGTAAACGTTGAGCTATCTATTGATGTTGCTTCCCATTCGCTCCACGCGTTTGTAATTAGGTCAGTGTTGTTTATCCAAAAGTTTTGTACTGCTGGTTCACGGTAAAGCATGGCTTGTCGTGTTGGTAACTCTAGAGCACGCGCTAGTTGTAATTGGTTGGCAAACATTTTGTGTAACTCCAGCTGTTAAATTTTGTTTATATCAATCTAGGAGTGCAATTTATTGTATTTGATTTAGTAGATAAACAGCCTGCTTTAGGAAACAGAATATACTATTTATTGATAATGAAGGTTCGTATACTTTTTGAAGCAGAGAAAGCTAGCTTTGTAGATAAGCAAAAGGCTGCACAATACGCAGCCTTTTGTTGGTGTAATTTAGTTGCTTAATAAATACTAGTGAGTTTCTCTTTCGCCCCAAATTTCTTCTAGGCGGCTGTCGCGACCACAACGCCAACGATAGGTGTTGTATCGGATTGGATTGTTTTTGTAATAATCTTGATGAAAGCTTTCCCTCCCTTTTATAGGGTAAAAGGTGCTTGCGTTTAGTATAGGTGTAACCACAGTTTGATTAGGGAACTCGGCAACTACTGCTGCTTTTGTTTTTTCGGCTAATTTACGTTGTTCGTCGTTTTGTACAAATATAGCGCTTAAGTAACTAGGGCCTTTATCACAAAATTGGCCTTTGGCATCAAAGGGATCGATATTTACCCAGTAATGATCAAGTATGCCCTGATAGCTTACTATGGCCGGATCGTATGTGATTTCAACGGCCTCGTAATGGCCTTTATGATTACCATTGTATGTCGGGTTTATAAGTTTACCGCCAGTAAAGCCCGATATTACATCGGTTACGCCTTCTAGCTTTTCAAAGTCACTTTCCATACACCAAAAACAACCTCCAGCTAGAACGGCTTTTTCGGTTTTAGCTGCATGGGAGAATGTACTAAACAAAATAACGGCAGATGTTAATGCAAGCGTAAGTGATTTTTTCATAAAATTATCCATCTGTACTGTGAGTTTATAAATACTTATAAAGTTAGACCCGCTAAGTGCTAATACAATTTCATTGTAGAGTGCTGACTAATTTATCTATGGTGAAAAATATTGTGCTTTGACGAGTTTTATAGGGATAAGGCTAGTAACAAGATCACTATTTAAGTTAGTAGCATGGTTTAATTGGATTAGCCAAGTATGCGTTATTTAATGGGGTGTTGAATTATGCTTACGTGTTCATTAAAGTGACAACATTCGTGATATAAATTAGCAGGTGATAAATGAACCAGTTAACAGAAACATCAATAAGCTGCCCTTATTGTGGAGAAAGTATAGAAGTATTACTTGATGCAGCAGATATTGATGAGCAATACATAGAAGACTGCCAAGTGTGCTGTAAGCCTATCTCGTTTGTGGTATTTGAAAATGATGACGAGCTAAACGTTAATGTTTACAGCGAAGACGATGCATTTTAATTCGTTGATTAGATAGTAGGCTGCAAAATTGCAGCCTTTTTACTGTGTATGTGTTTGGTTAGCTATTTTGCTCACGCGCTAATTGGTTAGGAAGAAGTTCTTCTACTATTTCGCGTGCTGGAAGCGTATAGCGTGTGCCGTCAAACATTACTGAGGTAAACTCGTTAATATTAGTAATGCCTGTTAAGGTCCAGCCTTCGCCGCGCTTTGGGCAATATACTGTGGTAGTGGGTTGTATTACTTTAAAATCGTCACTCATTACGTTATCCACTCTTTTTGCTTTAAAGATAATGCTTGTTAATAGGGTATGGTAAGTTAATAATGCGTGCCCATAAAGAGCTAATTTAAATAACCACTTAAATAAAATGTTTAACACCACAAAGCTTGAGCGCGTTACGCTGCGTTTAGTTACCCACAAACACGCAGCGTGTTTATTTAATATTTTAAATCACCCGCACGTGTCAGAATTTAACGACTACGAAACACCACTTAGCAAAACGCAAATCAAACAATTAATACAAGATGATATTAGTGCTTACTACGAAGGCGAAGTAATTCGAGTTGCAATTGAACATAATATATCTGGAAAGTTAATGGGTACTTGTGGGCTTTATAATTTAACCCGGTGTAAAAGTAGTGCGTTTATAGGATTTGAGCTGCATCCTGACTTTTGGGATAAGGGCGTAATGTTTGAAGTGGTGACCGGTTTTATTGAAACTCTAGTTAAGCAAATTCCGCTTAAACATTTGTCGGCCGAGGTGAGTGCACATAATGCACGTTCCCATAATTTACTTATGAAACTGGGCTTTAGTTTAAGAGAAAATTCTATTTGGCATAAATCACTTTAACTCAAGACGGCAATTATAAGTGCTTACCTTGTTTCAATCCTCAATCCTTAAAGCTCAGTAAATAAAATACAAAAAATAGCGGCTTTCTATTATAGTTAAGCGTAAGCAAATGAATTTGTTACCCGTGTTTTATTAAACATTTACGCTTAACAAGGATTTTATATGCTAGAAAAACTCTCTCAAGATGCGCTTGTAATTTGGGCGACCATTGACCCAACAGGCACTATGGCGCTGTTTGCTGCGCTTACTTCTCATTTAACTGATCAACAACGCCGTAAAACTGCATTTAAAACGGTACTTTATGCCGGGGGCGTATTATTGGGTTCTATTTTAATAGGGCAACTAATACTTAATACGATGGGAATTAGGTTGGTGTCGTTTCAGTTAGGGGGCGGAATTATATTGTTTTTGTTTGGCCTGCAAATGATTTTTGGAAACGATTCTAATAAAGCCAAACAAGACCCCGATCACGATATAGCCGTGTTTCCGCTTGCTATACCTGCAACGGCGACTCCTGGCGCTATTTTGGCGGTAATACTACTTACCGATAACCACATACACCCAATTACTACTCAAATAGGCACAGCGCTTGTTACACTTGGTGTGTTGGGTATTACCTTAATACTGTTGCTGCTTTCGGGTAAAATTATTAAGCTAATTGGTACTGGCGGCGCGTCTATTTTAACGCGAGTGATGGGCATGATTTTAGCCGCGTTTTCGGTTGAGCTTATTATGACCGCGCTGGAAATAAAACAATGGGTTAAGCTCGATTAAATAACTCCTAAACATTGAAAGGAATGCCGTATGGCAATAAAAATAACAAAACACTATATTATTAATTTAAGTTTAGCCGTAGTCATTTTTGCTATTGGTATTTTAGCTATACGCTATTACAACCATTATGTATCGGCCTATACAGATGTAACAATTAACTCAAGCGTGCTTAATGAGTCGCGCAAAGTGTTTATAAGATTGCCCGCTAATTACAATCCTAAAAAAGCGTATCCGTTAATTATTAAAACAGATGGTAACTTTAATTTAGATACATGGGATAAAGCACTTACAAAACAAGCTAAGAGCGAAAAAGGGGATAAGGCTATATTGGTGTCTATTCCTAATTTGTTTTTTACAGATACACGTAATCGCGATTTAGTGCCTCCTTATGCTCGCCAAGATGTAAACACACAAGCGCGCACAGAAAATGAAACACTTATTGAACCAAATGGTGAAGCCGACAAGTTTTTAGCGTTTATTGAAACTGAGTTACTCCCTTATCTATCAGCAAAATATAAGCTTAGTAATAACCGTGTTTTAAGTGGTTTTTCGGCAGGTGGTAGCTTTGTACTTTATACGCTGCATACAAAGCCTGAATTGTTTAATGGCTATTTTGCTTTTAGCCCTGCGGCTTGGTATGACGATATGACCGTAGTTAATAATGTAGAAGCGTTTTTAAGTGCCCAAGATAACAAAGTGAAGTCGTCTACATATTTATATCTTTCGGTGGGCGGGGCAGAGCATCCGCTAATGTTAAAAGCGTTTAGTAATTTAGAGGCCGCTTTATCAACCAATCCTAACAATAACCTTGTGTGGCAAAGTGATATAAACAAAGGTGCTGAGCATTCAGATAATCCATCAATTAGTGTGGCTAAGGCATTAGCTGGTTATAGTACGTTTATTAAAAAGTAAGATAGATTGGTTTAAGTGATAACTGTATATACATACAGTTATCGTTGTTTTATCTATTTATGATAACGAATCAACTTTATAACACTTTACTTAGTTCAATATTATTAACGACTTACAAAGAAAGGTAGGTTTAAATTATTTTTTCATAGCAATCACATGTACTGTTTTCATATACAGTACATGACTATTGAATTAGAATACCGTGAGTACCCATGAGCATATACCACACCTATATGTGACTGCTTTTAAGCAGCCTTAGGTATTTGTGATCAGTAAAAAGCAGTGTCAGTACTTTGCAATTTCAATATAGTTTCAGCATCTTTTTATACTCTTAATGCAGTTAATATAAATTGGCTGGTGGCTTTACAGTAAAAGAACACATCATACTAAGTGTTGCTATAACGTTAAAATTAGCAATAAAGTCAAATTATAAAAAGTAATCAAAGAGGTAGTCAAAATAATAAAGCCTGCGATAACTACATCCACTAAAAATATAAATGCCGAGTGTGGACTATGACTGATTAATTAAAGTTTTCCTCGCTCATTGTAATGAGCAGCAAAATGGTAAACGTAAAAAATAGGGGCATCGTGAATGGTGCTATTACAAATTGAAAAAGCAGATACCACTGCGGCTGTTAATGCCTTTTTTGAAATAGCCTTAAATGCAAAATTGAGTATTGAAAAAAGTATGGAAAAATAAAAAAAGCCCAGTTAAAAAAGTTAAAAGGGCTAAAATGGTTGTGCTTAGGGAAGTTGTAGTCGTTTTATAAACTTATATTTAAAACTTATATCTAAAACCAAATGCTATACCGTCATCTTCCGACTGCTCCATTTGTGCTTGTTGCTCTTTGTTATCGCTTTCAAAGTCGCTAAAGTCTTTACGCGCTTCTACGTAGGCAATAGTGTCTTCGTCAATTAAGTAGTGAAGGCCAATAACAGCAAACTGACGTTTAAATACATCGTCTGGGTCGGCGTTAAAGTTTGGCTGAATTACGTAATCATCACCAGCATCAAACACGTTGTAGGCAATAAAAGGGCGAAAATCGTTATCAAAGCGGTAAGATGCAAATGTTTCTACACCGATTGCGTCTTTAATTAAGCGACCAATGTTATCTGTGTCGTGGTTTTTGTTTTTATTTACGTTGGCTGCAACGTATAGGCCGGGCTCATCAATGTTGCCCCACATAATACCTGCACCATAAATTAAATCTTCAACATTGCGAGTAGAACCATCGGCAAACGTTAAATCAAACTCACCACTGTTAACACCTGCTGTAAGTGTTAGCATGTCAGTTGGGGTATAAGTTACAGACGCACCAAATGTGTAATTAAATTCAACTTCTTGGGCTGCACTATCGCCAGAGTTCCAAAGTGCTTCACATTCTTCTTCTGAAATGTCGGTTACGTCACAGGTATAAAATTCGCTGTTTTTAAGCTGCGCTTGTACTGCAAAACTAAAATCGTTATAGCTATTGCGGTACTGCACTAATTTATCTCCACGACCAGTGCCATTAACAGCGCCATCGTCTTTGTTATAGGTGTAAACACCAGCCGCATTACCATCCCATACAAAGCTATTATTTGTGCCGTAAACTACGTCGTACCATGCACCCCATTGTTTACCAATGGTAAGTTGGCCGTACTTTTCGTGTGAAAGGCCTGCGTAACCTAAACGGTTATATAAAAACTCATCCTGGATAGACTCAAAACGATTGTTATAAATAATATGGCTGCTGCCAACAGGGTTTACACCCCATTCTACGAGTGCGAGTGCAGTCCAGTCTTTCTTAAGCTTTCGGGTAAATCCAAAGTTAATGCGCGAAGTACCGTTAACAACTTCGGTTTCATTTTGTGTATTAATTACACGCACATCAAGATATCCACCAACTTCAACAGTATTTTTGTCATCTTTGTATAATTCTACTGCCGAAACAGCGGGTGCGAATACAATACTTGCGCTAATAAGCGTCGCTAATTTTTTGCTCATCTTGTGTGTTGCCCTGTGTAAATTGGTCAATTTTTTACGTAGGTAAAAATTCAGATTCGAAGACTAACAAAGCAATAAACGGCTCAAAAGTGAAAAATACTCAATAAAATTAATCGTTAAACTTAACGGATATTCACTAAAGGTTAATTTTGTTTTTCAGGTGTTGCAAAAGTTTGTGTTTTTAATGATTTGATAGGTAAATAGGATGAGGAGTTAGCGATGTGTAAAAATTGTAATTTGAATTAATTTCATCTTGGTTAAAAAGTAGTAACTAGTGTAAAAGCTCTAAAAGTACTTTATTATCATTAATATAACTTTTTATTATTATAGGGTGAACAAAAATGAGTTAAGTAGACACACAAACACGTTAAAAGTTTTTTTACTCTAATTTGTATCGTAATTTCTAATCTCTTATGCCTGTTTGTAAAACATACTTTATGGATTTTAATTAGAATAAGTTGAATAAAAATTAACGAAACCATTAAATCTAATCCGTTATTTTTACTACTAACTACATAGCCATAATAAATGGCTAAAACGCAGTGGTTTGCTTTTAAACTTTCATAGAAAAACAGGCCATTTTGGTTTAAACTGCGCGCAATTTAAATACATCATTACTCCTTTGGAGGGTAGCGCTATTATTAGTACAGCTAATGTCACCATGCAATTTGGTGCTAAACCATTATTTGAAAATATCTCAGCAAAATTTGGCGATGGTAACCGTTACGGTTTAATCGGTGCAAATGGTTGTGGTAAATCAACATTTATGAAAATTTTAAGTGGTGAGCTTGAAGCGTCTTCAGGTAATGTAAGTACTGATCCTAACGAACGCGTTGCTAAACTTAATCAAGATCAGTTTGCCTACGAAGAATACTCAGTAATCGATACCGTAATTATGGGCCACAAAGAGTTGTGGGAAATCAAACAAGAACGTGACCGTATTTACTCTTTACCTGAAATGAGCGAAGAAGACGGTATGAAAGTAGCCGATCTTGAAACTGAATTTGCTGAAATGGATGGTTACTCTGCTGAATCTAAAGCAGGTGAGCTTTTATTAGGTGTAGGTATTGGCACTGACCAACACTTTGGCCCAATGTCAGAAATTGCACCGGGTTTTAAGCTGCGCGTGCTACTTGCACAGGTATTGTTTTCAGACCCAGACATTATGCTACTTGATGAGCCTACTAATAACTTGGATATTTACACCATCAAGTGGTTAGAAGACGTGTTAAATCAGCGCGACTGTACCATGATAATCATCTCGCATGACCGTCACTTTTTAAACTCTGTGTGTACACACATGGCCGACATTGACTACGGCGAGCTTCGTATTTACCCAGGTAATTATGACGAATACATGTTTGCAGCAACGCAAGCACGTGAGCAATTACTTAACGAAAACGCGAAAAAGAAAAACCAAATTGCTGAACTTCAACAGTTTGTATCTCGTTTCTCTGCTAACGCATCTAAAGCTAAGCAAGCAACATCGCGTGCTAAACGTATCGACAAAATCCAATTAGACGAAGTTAAAGCATCTTCACGCCAAACGCCGTTTATTCGTTTTGATCAAGAAAAGCAGTTATTCAGAAACGCACTTGAAATGACAAACCTAACACAAGGTTTTGACGACAATACGTTGTTTTCTGGACTTGAAGGTTTAGTAGAAGTTGGCGAACGTATTGCTATTATTGGTGAAAATGGTGTTGGTAAAACAACATTACTTAATACATTAGCAGGGCGTTTAGCCCCTAAAGCTGGTGAGTTTAAGTTCTCGGAAAATGCTAATATTGGTTACTACGCGCAAGATCACGCTGATGAGTTTGCAACCGACATGAACTTGTTTCAGTGGATGGAGCAATGGCAACAAGAAGGCGACGACGAGCAAGTGGTTCGTAGCTTCTTAGGCCGTATGTTATTCTCTCAAAACGATATTAAAAAATCAGTTAAAGTAATTTCAGGTGGTGAGCAAGGCCGCATGTTGTTTGGTAAAATTATGATGCATAAGCCAAACATATTGTTAATGGATGAGCCAACTAACCACATGGATATGGAATCAATTGAAGCGCTTAACTTAGCCCTTGAAGCTTACGAAGGTACATTGATGTTTGTTTCCCACGACCGTCAGTTTGTATCGTCGGTTGCGACCCGTATTTGGGAAATTAAAGACGGTAAAGTTATCGACTTTAGAGGCAACTACGCAGAATACCTAGCGAGTAAAGAAGCTTAATTAGCTATTTACCCGTTAACTCTAAAAAGCCATGTTTAAACATGGCTTTTTTTGTTTTTGTGAGTCGCAATTAAACTTGGTTTGGGTATAATACCCGCCTAAAACCGGACATAAGTCCGCTATTTTTAAAATACATTACTGAGGAGTATTTATGACTGTTGGCATTATTATGGGTTCTAAATCAGATTGGCCAACCATGGAACATGCAGCACTTATGCTAGAGCATTTTGGCATTAAGTACGAAACCAAAGTCGTGTCTGCACACCGCACTCCTCAATTACTTGCTGATTACGCAAGTTCAGCCGCAGAACGTGGTATTAAAGTTATTATTGCTGGTGCTGGCGGCGCAGCGCATTTACCTGGTATGGCAGCTGCTTTTACGTCGCTTCCTGTACTTGGCGTACCTGTAAAATCAAAAGCATTAAATGGTGTTGATTCACTTTTATCTATTTGCCAAATGCCTAAAGGCGTTGCGGTAGGTACGCTTGCCATTGGTGAGCCGGGCGCAGCAAACGCGGGTTTATTAGCTGCACAAATTTTAGGGTGTCAAAATCCAGAAATTTTTGCAAAAATTGAAGCTTTTCGTAAAGCTCAAACCGACACTATATTAGCTAATCCAAACCCTGCAGAGTAATAATGAATATTTTAATATTAGGTGCAGGGCAACTTGCACGTATGATGAGCCTTGCAGGCGCGCCGCTTAATTTAAACGTTGTTGCATACGATGTAGGCAGTAAACAAATTATGCACCCGCTAACTGGTGACATTTATAACACGTCGCTTGAGCAAGCAATATCAAACGCTGATGCCATTACTGCCGAGTTTGAACACATTCCTGATGACGTACTAACCCTTTGCTGTAACAGTAATAAGTTTTACCCAGGAAAAGCCGCTATTAAAACCGGTGGCGATCGCTCGCTTGAAAAGGCATTGCTTGATAAAACAAACGTAACTTGTGCGCCGTACCAATTAATTACTGAAAAAGCGCATTTAGAACTTGCCGTTAAAACTCTAGGTAAACCTCTTGTAATTAAAACATGCCAAGCGGGTTACGACGGAAAAGGCCAATGGCGTTTAAAATCGGATGATCAAATAGACGAAATTTGGTCACAAATGGCTGATTTTATTGCATCAGGCACCGAGCTTGCGCCACATACGATTATTGCTGAAAAAATGATCCCGTTTGATCGTGAAGTATCTATCATTGGTGCGCGCGACAAACACGGTAATGTTGCTATATATCCGCTAACAGAAAACGAGCACACTAATGGTGTGTTAACGCTTTCTATTGCTGGTAAAAATAATCAAAGTGTTGAAGCGCAAGCAAACGATGCATTTACAAAAATAGCAAATGAGCTTAACTACGTTGGCGTGTTAGCTATTGAGTTTTTTGATGTACATGGCACGTTACTCGTTAACGAAATTGCACCGCGCGTACATAACTCAGGCCATTGGACGCAACAAGGTTGCCATTGCTCGCAGTTTGAAAACCACATGCGCGCTGTTGCAGGCTTACCGCTTGGTAATACAGAGCTTAAACACATTACCGCGATGGTCAATGTGCTAGGCCAACCAAGTATTCCAAGCGAAGTATTAAAGTTCGCTGATGTAACTAGCCATTGGTATGGTAAAACCGCAAAACCAGGTCGTAAAATGGGCCATATTAATGTATCGGCTATTAATATGAGTGAGCTTGCAGATAAATTAGGTGAACTTACAGAGTATCTACCAGAGCAAGATTATCCCGGTATTTTAAAAGCAGCTGCCAATTTAGTGCTCAGTGAATAGTTATTATAACTTTATATAAATACCGGCTTAAGCCGGTATTTTTTTGTCATAAAAATGGGCTTTGAATATGTAATACTGTTAAAGTCTAATTTTTAATTTGTGAAGTAGAACAATGAAACTAAAAACAATATCAGGCGTGCTAGCCATTACAGCATTATTTAGCTTAAATGCATTTGCATCGGAATCTCTTCGTGTTGCAACTTTTAATGTAAGTATGGATGCAACTAATCACACGCCCAAAGGTGAGCAAGTTAAAAGTGATGCTTTAGTTAATGCACTTAAAGCTAACCACCAGCAAATTAAGAACATAGCGGAAATTATTCAGCGTGTTCGCCCTGATATTATTTTACTTAACGAATTTGATTACATCCCAAAAGAGCAGGGTATTGAATACTTTAATCAGCATTATTTAAACGTAAGTCAGCAAAAACAAGCCGCTATTAACTACCCTTACTCTTATATTGCACCAGTAAATACAGGCCTAGCTACCGAGTTTGATTTAGATAACGATGGCAAAAAAAATGGCGTGATGGGCGATGCACAAGGCTTTGGCTTTTTTGAAGGGCATTATGGTATGGCTATTTTGTCAAAATACCCAATTAATTTTGATAAAGTAAGAACCCTTCAAACCTTTAAATATAAAGACATGCCAAATGCACAAATGCCTGTGATGCCTAAAACAGGTGAAAACTGGTATAACGCACAAGAATGGCAAGCACTTAGACTCAGTTCTAAATCGTTTTGGGATTTACCTATTAGCGTAAATGATAAAACAATTCATGTTATTGCATCTCACCCAACACCGCCTGTATTCGACGGTGAAGAGGATAGAAACGGCAAGCGTAACCACGATGAAGTAAGGTTAATTGCCGATTACGTTTCAAATGCTAAGTATATTTACGACGATAAAGGCGAAAAGGGCGGTTTAAAAACTCACTCTCGTTTTGTTATTTTAGGCGATTTAAATGCAGCCCCTGAGGGGGACAAAGCCCGTACAAATACCACCGAGCAATTACTTAAAAACCCACTTATCAACGCAAGCTTTGTTCCAAAAAGCGAAGGTGCTAAAGAGCAGTATGATGTGCCTTATGCACAAAATTACAGTGCTAATTGGCAAGCCCGTGTTGATTACGTTTTACCGTCAAACTATGGTTTAAAAATTAAGGGTGGTGGTGTGTTTTGGCCTACTAAAGCGAGTAGTGAATATCGTTTAATTAAAGATAGAAACGCATCGAGCGATCACCGACTGGTTTGGCTTGATTTGGTAATTGAATAACGCCTATTAACAAGAGAAGCGCTAGTAAACTGAGCTTTACCCTGTTTAATGGCTATTTATCTTAAAAAATTGCAATAACTTAAGTGCTTCTGCTTAAATACGGCTTAATTATAATAACCGTATAGAAGCACTATGATTTTTAATTTTTCTTCATCTAAAACGTTAGTGGCCTTAGCTGTTGCCTCAAGTGTTATGCTTGCAGGTTGTAGCGCTACCGCTAACACCTCTTCAACACAGCAAAGTGCTTTACCAGCAAGTAAGGTTGCTGCGGTTGTGAACACGCCAGCAGATATCGGCTCACAAAAAATAACGCTAGAACAAGCAATGGCCGATCCTGATTGGATGGGCAATCAGCCAGAGAACGCTTATTGGGCTAGCGATTCGGCTACTATTATTTATGCTCAAAAAGAGAAAGGTAATACACTACGCAATTTATTTAGCCAATCTGTTACTAGCCAAACAGCAGAGCAAGTAGCTCTTAATAAACTTCATACTGTGGGTTCTAATAAAGCCGTTTATTCTAAAAATAAAACAATGGCGGCTTACACATTTAAAGGCAATGTGTTTGTTAAAAACCTAAAAACAGGTGAACTTAAGCAAATTACAGCTACATCAGCAAACGAGTCTAAACCACAATTTTTAAATAATGGCGATTTAGTTTACCGCCAAGGCAATGTGTTTTTTAAAGTTGATTTAAAAACAGGCTTAACGAGCGAGCTTGCTAACTTAAAACTTACTGATGAGCCAAAAGGGATTGAAGAGCCAAGCACGTATATTGCTAAAGAGCAGCATAAATTGATTAAGTTTGTGGCGCTTCAACAAAAAAATAAAAAAGACAACCAAGCACGTAATGAGCAAATTAATGAACAAAACGATTCAATTGCTAATACGGCTTACTACTTAGGTGACGGTAATAAAGTTGCAGAGGCTCAGCTTTCGCCAAATGGTGATGCGTTATTAGTCGTTGTACAAAAGCAAACAGATTGGCGCGGTGATGACGATATTATGCCAAATTACATCACTAATGATGCAACCATTGAGCCTAAAAAAGCACGCCGCCGTGTTGCAGATGCTAAAGAAGAAACCTCAAAGCTTGTCTACATCAATTTAACTAACAAAGAGCAAACATCACTTAGCTTTAATACTTTACCGGGCTTTGACGAAGATGTTTTAGCCGCAGTTAAAAAAGAAAATTATGCACGTGATGGTAAAGCATATAAGTCTAAAAAGGCGCCTCGTGGCATTAACCTTATTATGGACTGGGGTTTTGAGCAAAGCCCAATAGTATGGAACGATGACGGCTCGCAAGTGGCTATCATGCTCGAAGCATGGGACAACAAAGACCGCTGGCTTGCTACTGTTGATTTTGAAAACAACAAACTTGTGTCGCAACATCGCCTGCATGACGACGCATGGATTGCTTATGCGTTTAACGACTTTGGGTGGTTACATAACTCGAACACGCTTTATTACCTATCGGAAGAGTCGGGTTACAGTCAGCTTTATAAAAAACCAGTTAATGGTAGTGCAACCGCGCTAACACAAGGCCAATTTGAGGTTTCTAACTTAACGCTTACCAGTGACAACAGCGCAATTTATTATAAAGCGAATGTTGAACACCCAGGTCTGTACGAAATTTACCGTGTTAACCCGCAAACTGGTAAGAGTGAGCAAGTTACTGACTTAAACGGCATGACCGATTACACGTTAAGCCCAGATGAAACCAAGTTACTCCTTAAGCACTCTACAATTACGATGCCTAATGAGCTTTATGTAGCTGACGCACAAGCCAATGCAAAAGCAACGCGCTTAACTCATACAGTGTCGGATGAGTTTTTAGCTAAAAAGCTAACTGCACCTAAAATTGTTGCTGTGCCATCGAGCCATACCGAACAACCAATATACGCAAAAGTGTACTACCCAGCTGACTACGTAGAAGGTGAAGTAGGTAAAAATCGCAAAGCAGTTATTTTTAACCACGGCGCGGGTTACTTACAAAACTCACATATGGGATTTTCGGTTTATTTTCGTGAATTTATGTTTCATTCATTGCTCGCTGATGAAGGTTACATAGTAATGGATATGGATTACCGCGCATCTAAAGGTTACGGCCGTGATTGGCGCACCGCGATTTATCGTCAAATGGGCACACCTGAAACACAAGATTTAGCCGATGGCGTTAAATGGATGGCGCAAAATGCCAACGTTGATACCAAAGCAGTCGGCACTTATGGCGGCTCATACGGCGGCTTTATGACCTTTATGGCATTGTTTACCGCGCCTGAGTTGTTTCAATCGGGTGCGGCACTACGACCTGTTACCGACTGGGCACATTACAACACGGGGTACACTGCTAATATATTAAACCATCCTGATGTTGACCCGATTGCATATGAGCGCAGCTCGCCAATTTATTACGCTGAGGGTTTAAACAAACGTTTATTAATTAACGCACCCATGGTTGACGATAACGTGTTTTTTCAAGACTCAGTGCGTTTAGTGCAGCGCTTAATAGAGCTTGAAAAACAAAACTTTGAAACAGCTATATTCCCTGTTGAACCGCATGGCTTTGTACAGCCTTCAAGCTGGTTAGACGAATACCGCCGTATTTATAAGTTATTTAAAGAAACGCTTTAATCTTTAATTATAAAAACAAAAACGCCGCATTGGTTTAGTTAACTAATGCGGCGTTTTTATTGGGTTGAACAAAATCTAACTTTATTTTTTCTTTCTAAAGAGCTCTATAACCAATGGTATGGCAAGCAGAGTCCCGCCAATTACACCAATTAAATGTGCATCAATAGCCACAGTGGAGTTAATAAGCTTTCCTATATCAGCATTAGGGCCGCTAAATTGCTCAAACGCTATTTTAATCCATACGCCTATAAATAATAAATAACCTGATTTAAGCCCTACGGTTATATCTTTAACTGCGCCCCAAATAATTACACCATGCAGTAGAGCACTTAATCCGGTGTAAATATGTATGTTTGGGCAAAACCAATAAACACCGAGTCCACACCACAGTGCTAGCGCACTTGTATTAAAAGCGTAGCGAGTAGGGGATGTGTATTCGCCATGTAGTAACCATATTAGTAAAACACCACTGGCATTTAATCCCAAATGAGCCCAATTAGCATGAACAAATTGGCTAGAAAAAATTCGCCACAGTTCGCCATCATCAATTAGGCTTCGGTTAAATTCAAGTAAACTATTTAAATCAAATGCAGCAAAAATGGTACTAAAAAGCAGCAAAATAATAGGCGGTAATATATAACGAGGTTGAATAGGTAAATTAAGCATTTTATTATATTTTTTTAGTCAAAATTTTTGCATATTGTGCCCGTTTAACTTTAAGATGCCAAATACAACTACGTAATTAAGTGTTTTTAGTATTTTTA
Source organism: Pseudoalteromonas sp. SWYJZ98 (assembly GCF_015864495.1). NCBI lineage: Bacteria > Pseudomonadati > Pseudomonadota > Gammaproteobacteria > Alteromonadales > Pseudoalteromonadaceae > Pseudoalteromonas > Pseudoalteromonas sp. SWYJZ98. The sequence continues at coordinate 20,085 of NZ_JADYXA010000007.1, forward strand.
TGCATTTTAAACTTAACTCATTATTTGCCATTGGACTGTGCGCAGTATCACTGCCTTCATTTGCACAGCAAACAACTCAAATTGAAACTCGCGAACCTGAAGCTGCTACAGGATTAATCCATAAAAAAGTAGTGCAAGGTGATAAATACATGGTAGCTGCGGCAAATCCATATGCCTCAAAAGCCGGTCAACAAATTTTAGCCCAAGGCGGCAGTGCCGTAGATGCTGCGATTGCTACTCAACTAGTGCTTACTTTAGTTGAGCCGCAATCCTCAGGTATTGGCGGTGGTACATTTATGATGTATTACAACAAGGCTAACAATAAATTAACTAGTTTTGATGGCCGCGAAACCGCACCTGCAAATGCAGACGAAACGCTGTTTTTAGATAAACACGGTAAAGCCGTTAAATGGATTGAAGCCGTAGTAGGTGGACGCTCTGTTGGTGTACCCGGTATTTTACATGCCTTTGCAAGTGCACATAAACAATACGGTACATTACCGTGGGAAGCGCTTTTTAAACCTGCTATTGAACTTGCAGAGCAAGGCTTTGTAGTTTCGCCGCGTTTACACGGCTTATTAGCCCGACAGTTAAACCCAGGCGTATTGAGTATGCCGATTATTAACGAATACTTTTACCCAAATGGTAAATTAATTGAAGTGGGTAGTGTTAAAAAGAATCAACCACTTGCTGATTTGTACAAAGACATTGCAAAGCAGGGCATTGATGCATTTTACAAAGGCGAAAATGCAAAACAAATGGTTAATGCTGTAAAGCACTCTAAAATTGCCCCTGGTAAATTAAGTGTGCAAGATTTAGCAGATTACAAAAGCAAAGAACGCGATGCGGTATGTATACAATACCGTGCCTATAACGTGTGTTCTATGGCACCACCAAGTAGTGGCGGCGTAGCAGTACTGCAAATGCTAGGCTTGCTTGAGCATAAAGATATGAGCGCACTTAAGCCAAACGGCGAAAAGGCAATTCATTACTTTAGCCAAGCTTCGCGTATTGCATTTGCCGATCGCGATATGTACATGGGCGATCCCGATTTTACTCAAGTACCTACAAAAGAGCTCCTAAACAAAGATTATATTGCCTCACGCGCTAAATTAATTACCGAAACAGACCAAAAAGCGGTAGCAGGTAATCCTGTAGGGTACTTAAGTTATGCAATGGATGATTCATACGAGTTACCTTCTACCTCACATGTATCTATTGTAGATAGTAAAGGTAATGCCGTTTCGATGACCAGTTCAATTGAAATGGCGTTTGGCTCTACGGTTATGGTTAATGGCTTTATTTTAAATAACCAACTAACTGACTTTTCGTTATCGCCACGTAAAAACGGCAAGCTTGTAGCAAACCGTGTAGAGGCCGGAAAACGCCCGCGTAGCTCTATGTCACCGGTAATGGTATTTAATAAAGATGGTAGCTTACGCTTAATTGTAGGCTCACCTGGTGGTAGCCGTATCATTGATTACGTTGCACAAGTTGTTGTGGGTGTTATTGACTGGAATTTATCAGCGCAAGACGCTATTAACTTACCACGTACAACAAATCGTAACGATTACACCAGCCTTGAAAAAGGCACAACCATAGAAGCCATTGCGCCTGCACTTACCAAACGCGGCCACAATGTACGTATTATTGATTTAAACTCAGGCTTACACGCAGTTGAAGTTAAAAATAATACCTTATATGGTGGCGCTGATCCGCGCCGTGAAGGTGTTGCGTTATCTGATTTAACTGATAATAACGCCACTATCAAATTTTAAATTATGTATAATATGCATGCGGGCAGTGAAGTCCGCATGTATTTTCTCTCAATGGTCTGACTAGCTTAATTGTCGTTGCAATTAAACCTCTAACACTGATAATGACAGATCATAACTTAAGACTCCGTTAAAGCCTGGAAATATGACAACTAATACTGATCCTAACTACTTATATATTCATCATTCTGGCCCTGGCCTAATTGAAACACCGCTATTAAATAAAGGCAGCGCCTTTAGTAAAAAAGAACGCGAAAATTTCAATCTTGCTGGTTTACTTCCTCCTCGCTTTGAAACAATAGAAGAGCAAGTTGAGCGTTGTTATCAGCAGTATTCTAGCTTTACCGACAACCTTAATAAGCATATTTACTTACGTGCGATTCAAGATAACAACGAAACACTTTACTACCGTTTAGTGCGTGACCACCTTGAAGAAATGATGCCAATCATTTACACACCGACAGTGGGCGATGCTTGTGAAAAATTCTCAGACATTTATCGCAGCGCACGTGGCTTATTTATTTCGTATGAAGATCGCTACCAAATTGACGACATTTTACGCAACGCTACCAAAGGTAAAGTAAAAGTTATTGTTGTAACCGATGGCGAGCGTATTTTAGGCCTAGGCGATCAGGGTATTGGTGGCATGGGTATTCCAATTGGTAAATTGTCACTTTACACAGCGTGTGGTGGTATAAGCCCAGCATACACATTGCCTGTAATGCTTGATGTGGGTACTAATAACGAAAAGCTTTTAAACGATCCTATGTACATGGGTGCACGCCATAAGCGTATTGCTCAAGACGAATACGATGAGTTTTTAGATTTATTCATTAAAGCGGTTAAACGTCGCTGGCCAAATGTATTACTTCAGTTTGAAGATTTTGCACAGCCAAATGCAATGCCATTACTTAAGCGCTACCGCAATGAAATTTGTAGCTTTAACGATGACATTCAAGGTACTGCGGCTGTAACGGTCGGTTCTTTACTTGCTGCGTGTCGTGTTAAAAATTCAACCCTAAGCCAGCAAAAAGTAGTTTTTGTGGGTGCAGGCTCTGCTGGTTGTGGTATTGCTGAGCAAATTATTAGCCAAATGGTTTTTGAAGGTATTTCAGAAGCTCAAGCGCGTAGCCAAGTATTTATGGTTGACCGTTTTGGTTTGCTTAGTGAGGGTATGGAAGGCTTACGCGATTTCCAACAAGCACTTGCACAACCTAAAGGCTCTTTAAGTGATTGGACTTACAGCGGCGAATACGCATCACTTCTTGATGTTATGCACTGTGCTGAACCTGATATTCTAATTGGTGTTTCTGGTCAACCTGGCTTATTTACAGAACAAGTAATACGCGCTATGCATGCCGGTTGTGAACAGCCAATTATTTTCCCATTAAGTAATCCATCTAAGCAAGTAGAAGCGCATCCTGCTGATGTGATTAAGTGGACTGACGGTAAAGCACTTGTTGCCACAGGTAGCCCATTTGATCCTGTTGAGTACAATGGCGAGACGTTCCCAATCCCACAATGTAACAACAGTTATATTTTCCCGGGTATTGGTTTAGGTGTTATTGCCGCTAAAGCGACACGCATTACTGATGCTATGTTAAGTGTGTCTAGCGAAATGCTTGCAGAGTCGTCGCCGCGTGCAAACACAGGTAAAGGTAGTTTATTACCAGCCTTGACTGAAATTGAAACGCTAAGTAAACGTATTGCATTTGCCATCGCTAAAAAAGCAATCGAAGAGGGCGTTGCTCTTGAGATTACTGATGATGCATTATGGGCAGCAATCGACAAAAATTACTGGTTACCAAAATACCGTAACTATAAACGCAGTAGTATTTAGTAACGTTTATACGTAATTTTAAGTAAATGGTGTAATAGCATTAGTTACAACGCTTAACAAAAAACAGGCAATTGCCTGTTTTTTTGTGCTTGTTCATATTTAATTAACCACGTACGGTGTTTACTTGCTTTTACATAATTAAAGGATCGACTTAATGAAAACACTGACTTTTGTTTTAGGTAGTGCACTGGCTTTAAACGTACTTAGCTTTGATGCACTTGCGGCAGCGACTCCCGATGCTCCTCATATTTATGTTAAGGGCGAAGCGACTCTTACTACAATGCCAGATTACGTACAGCTAAGTGTAGGTATTACCGAAGTTGATAAAGACTTAATTGCTGCTAAAAATAAAACCGACTTAACTATCGCCAAGGCAATTAAGCTCGTAAAAGAGATTGGTGTTAAAGAGGGAGATATAAACGCAGGGCAAATTTCAATAAACCGTGATAGCCAATACAACCGCACTACCGGTAATCAAGAATTTAAAGGCTTTAAGGTTTCTCGTACGTTAACAGTAAAACTCAGCGATATAAATAAATACCCAGAGTTACTACAAAGCTTAGTTAACAACGGTATTAACGAAATTAATCAAACTCAATTTTTAGCAAGCAACTATAACGAGCTGCATAAAAAAGCACAAAAGTTAGCAATTAAAGACGCACGTGACGCAGCAAAAGAGTTTAGTGAAGATTATGACGTTGATTTAAAAGGATTGTACAGCGCATCACTGAGTCCACTCAATGTGCAGTCGCAGCCTTATATGCGCGCAGAAAAAGTAATGATGGCTGATAGCGCACCAAGTAACTATGTACCTGATGCCTACCATGCTGGAGAGATTAAAGTAACAGCGTCAAGCTACGCTGTTTACTACATAGATTAAACTTTAATTTTGGTGGTGCTCAAAACGTGCCACCAACTTCTCACCTTGCTCTTGGCTGATACGCGCTATAGAGTTGAGCATATTAGTCACTTCGCGTCTGTCGTATTCATTAGTTACATGCTCGTTTATGTCATCAACAATTGCATTTAAATAATTAAATAAACTGTTTCGTGCATCGGTATCTTTATGGGCAACAAACAAAATATTTTTAAATGCCTCAAGCACGTTTGTCATTACGTATGCATCGCCTTTGGCGTAATTACGCAGCGGTGTAAAGTTGTCGTGTAATAACTCATCAAAGCTTGTTTCATGAAGGTATAACAATGGGGCATTATCACTGTGCTTAAACGAGTAGTTAATATCGTTAATTGAAAGTCGTTGAATAAGTAAAATACTCAGCATATCAATTGATTTAACCGCAGTACCGGGATCGTTTATGCCTGGACTCATTGCCTTAACCGCAATTTCTGATATTTGCGTTAATCCATAACGGTAATGATCGCTAATGTACTCTTCTATATAAAAAATAAAGCAGTCGAGAATTTTATTAATCAGCTCTTCATCGTTTGCTATATCTTTATTGCATTTTAAAAACGGGTAACCTTTAACTGTAAAATAGCCTTGGTTTACAGATATATACACCTTTATATCTTGCTCAGCCAAAATAGCACACAGCTTATCGGTATGTACGCCTTTATAATATCCTTCTGTTTTACTGCTAACCGAATGCCATTTGCTAAAGTCCGGAAAGTCTTCAACTGGGTTCTCTTGTTGTCTTTGTATTATTGTTTTAATTTCGTTTTTAGTTTGGCTAAACAAGCCATTTAACACGTTATCAACTTGAATAGCACGTGAAATTGAATGTATAAAAAATACAAACAAACCTAATGAAATCAATCCAAAAACAAGTGCAAACAACACACCTATTGAAGGAATTGCCGTACTGCCACCATCAAGCTTATTAATATTTATAAGCATAATAATAGAGTAAATTATGCTGCCTAAATAAAACCCCAAAACCATTTGGTGTGATTTGCGCGTAATAAGCCCTGGCACTACGCGGGGCGATAAACTCGCACTGGCCGAATTTAAAACCACCATTACCATCGAAAAACTGAACACGGTAAGCGAAATAATACTCCCCGCTAAAGTGCTTAAAATAGTCCGCGCGTTTTCGGCGCTATCTACAAGTACAACCGATATAAACGATTTTAGCTGCTCAACAGGGGCTAAATATTCAACCGACATTATAATAATGGCAAATACCAAAAAGCCCACTGAAAGCATCGAAGGGTAAAAGCCAATACTGTTAATCATTTCACGGTAACTGTCGGCTACTTTGCGAGGTACAAACATAAAATCCTTATGTATTTTCTACTAACTTAATACCTCTAGCTTAGCATAGGCAATTATTAAACTTCTGATAATGCTGCTCAAATTTATGTGTTATTATCACGCCCACAATAATAGAGCGCATATTTATGCGATAAAATAACAGGAAAACACCGTGATCATTTCAACTTATGCTGCATTACTCGCATTCTTTTACATTTATTTAAGCTTTAACGTAATAAAAGTGCGCCGTGCGGAGCAAATATCACTTGGTGATAACGGTAATGCAACGCTACAACGTGCTGTGCGTGCCCACGCAAATTTTATGGAATACGTGCCATTTGCTTTAATTTTGCTTTTTTTAGCAGAGTACCAAGGGCTTGCTAGCCATTACAGCCATATATTAGGTGGTGCGTTATTAGTAGGGCGTGTGTTTCAAAACTTAGGCATAGTAGAAAAAAGCCTTAAATATCGCCAAATTGGTACTATTACTACATTTTTAGTCATGATTATCAGCGCCTTTGTATTACTAGTAACACGTGGCTAATTAAAGAAAAGTTAATGAGCAAAATATTTATAATAGGTTTACCACGTACCGGCACAACCAGTGTGTGCCATGCATTTTTAGAGCTTGGCATTACAACAGCGCATACCGCGTATACTAATGCCTGTTTTGAAAATGCCAGCGCAATTGCCGACACTCCCATATTTAACGATTTTAAAGCGCTTGATATTCATTATCCACACTCTAAGTTTATTTATTTAGAGCGCGAACTTGGTGCATGGCTTGTATCAATAAAACAGCTTTTAACGCGTATGCACACTAATTTAACCCGTGCAGACGGGGGCTTTAATATTCATATAAAGCGCTGTTATTTAAATACGTTTAGTGAGCTTTCGCTTAATAATATTAGCGACGATAGTTACTTAGCTCACTGCTATAAAACACATTTTAACGATGCTCACACGTACTTTAAGAATCGTGACAACGATTTTTTATCCATTGATATAGCAAAGCCTGATAGCTACAAAAAACTATGCGATTTTTTAGCATTAAAAAGTGACAAAGCTGATTTTGAAAAAATGAATATGGGCGGTAAAGTCACCGCATGGAACGATATTAAACACCCGCTAAAAGTTGAATCCACCGCTAAAGGGCGCATAGATAAATTGCTGCCTTACAAGATTTTTTAAAACAAATACGTTAAAATCCCCGCATTATTATTTAAGTTGTACAGAACATGTTTGAATTAAAATACCACACTCCATTTGAATGGACCGAAGTTGTCCTTGCTGACTTTAATACTTTTTTACAAGATCATGCCGCTGCAGAAAAAAAAGCATCGGGTATGGCTATGTCTATGCTTTCGCATTACCCAGACAAACGTAAATTAGTAAAAGCCATGACCGACTTAGCATTAGAAGAATTAATACACTTTAAACAAGTGCTTAAGTTACTTTTAGAGCGCGATGTAAACTTAGGTGACGACAAAAAAGACCCGTACATAAAACAAATACGTGCACTGTTTAGACATGGTCGTGATGGTTTTTTAATGGACCGATTACTGGTTGGCGGTGTAATTGAGGCACGCGGTCACGAGCGTTTTTCTTTAGTTGCACAAGCACTTCCTGAGGGTAAAGAAAAAGACTTTTATGTTGCGATTGCCAAGTCAGAAGAAAAACATAAAAACCTTTTTGTAGAGCTTGCTTACGAATACTTTGATAAAGAAGAAGTTGATACTCGCCTAGAAGAGTTACTTACAGCAGAAGCTAAAATCTGTGAAAGCATCCCATTTACAGCTGCTTTGCATTAACTAAAATTAGCGCAGAGCCTATTTTATTCGCTTTGCGCCACCTACCTCTACTCTCATTTCTTGGTTAAACCCTTCATGAATTATTGATTTGCAATTTGCGAATCAAAATAATAAAACACACTTTCACACATCTTAATGCATTGATAATAAAGATAAAAGCGTTTGGTCTCATACTTGCTACCTATACATTAAGCAAATTGATGGAAAGGCTTATGTTAAAATTTACTTTTATACTATTACTAATATCTTTTAGCGCCGTAGGCAGTGAAAGTCATTTAGATTATATAGAAAAGGCAAATGGTGAGCGGGTACAAAAAGTATCACACTTAGTTAAATGGACACATACTCGCTTTGTGAATAGTTTTGAAAAATAATATTACATCAGAGTTAACGATAGCAAGCGATGAAAAGTTAATTTCTCAACTGGTTATTCAGTTAGTGACTGAGGTTTTGGATTCGTCAAACAATACTACGCTTTCAATTAACGCCGAGATTAAAAAAGAAAGTACTCGTAATTACCTACATCTCGATTTTTCATTAAGTAATTTGATTAATACGAGCCATTTTATAACTGAGCTTAAAAGCATTTCGGGTGATGATATAACACGCTTTATAGATGATAAAGATATGTCATTAGAGTTAAAATTTTTTATATCAATATTTAAAATGCTTGGTGGGAAAGCGTTAATTATTAGCAGTAGTGCAAATAAAACGACGATATCACTTTCTATATTGGTAAACCTGGGAAGCAGATGATGAAAAAGAAGTATTAAATAGTCGATTAACAACTACCGATTTAGTAAATACTAATCTATTAACTAATAAAGAACAAAACACGCTATTACTAGTTGATGACGATCCACTTGTTGAGATTGTTATTAGAGCAATGCTAAAAAATGAAAACATAAAAATAGATTACGCGTGCAGCGCAATTGAAGCAATGCTGATGGTATCTCAAAATAGTTACGACATTATTTTAATGGATATAGTAATGCCGCAATTTACAGGCACCGACGCAATGCTAAAAATAAGAAAGCATGCTGACGCATCAGCAACAAAAATTATCGCTCATACATTTAGTGAAAACGAAAATAGTGATAACAAGTATGTGAAGCTTGGGTTTAACGGCCTGTTATTGAAGCCAGTTAAGCAAAGTGTATTAATAGAAAATATTAGATATTTTTTGGAATGAAAATTTAAACAGTAGGGCGGTTAACTATTTTTTATTTATAGCTTACTAAAAAATTAAATTATAATTTTTGAAAGCACTAATGTTTATTAGTGCTTTTGTGTATATGAACCTTTAATTTATTTAAATTTGTAAAAGTCCTTTAATAAGAATAATTACTTCAAATTATTTCTTCAAAGTATTACAAACTACGCTTTTGTAATTGTTGCATGTATACGAGTCATCGTTTCACACTTCTTAAAGCGGTTTGATAATCACAATTATTAAACACTGCAATATTATAAAGTCAGTAAATTTATTTAGCCTAGAGCCCACGTATCACAGGGGTTTAACTTTTAAAACATTAAGATTTTTTAATAACTAATAAATACTCATCTTGGGATGGAATTTGCTTTATAAGGTTATATTCCAATTTTATAGTTCACGAAATATTATAATTTTTAAAGTTAACGAGGCACAAGCATGAGCAAAACACAGTACGTTACAGTAGAAGGTCATCAAATTGCTTATCAAGAAATGGGACAAGGAACACCTTTATTATTGATACACGGTATTCCGACTAATAAATTTTTATGGCGAAATGTGATGCCAAACTTGCATCAAAATATCGGGTAATAGCACCAGATTTACTTAACTTTGGTGAATCAGATATGCCAAGTAACACTGATGTATCTATAAATGCGCAATGTAGAATAATGTGTAAGTTTATAGAAGAGCTCGGTATTTCTAAAGTTAATATTGCTACACATGATATTGGTGGTGGTGTTGCTCAATTAATGGCTGTAAATCATCCGGATAAAGTAAACGGGTTGGTTTTACTTGATAGTGTATGTTTTGATTCTTGGCCAATACCAGAATTTGAACCTTTACTAGAACCAGGCGTAGAAGAAAAAACATCTGTAGATGAATTTGTTGATACATTAAGAGATTTCATTCCCAAAGGTGTTTACGACTCGAACGTAATGACTGAAGAGTTGATGAAAATATACTTAACACCATGGAGTAATGAAAAAGGAAAAGCCGCTTTATTTAGTAACATGCGCAGACTCAATAAAGAATATACCGAAGCTATTACAGGCGATCTTAAAAGCTTACCTCATGAAACACTCATAATATGGGGTAAAGAAGACAAATTTCAAAAGCCAAAGTATGCACCAATGTTAGAAGAAGCAATTCCAAATTCGTCATTGGTTTGGATAGATAAAGCCGCACATTGGGTTATTGATGAACATCCAGATAAAGTGTCTGAGCTTATTAATGAATTTATGAATGATAAAACATTCTAGTGAATTACTAGGCTTATTAAAAATCTATTTATTTCAATATGTTAAGTTTTATTGCATAAAGTAGCGAATAGGCAATCAGTGTAATACCGCTTGATTATATTAATAACCAAGCGGTATTTTTATATGTTTAAGTAACAAATAGCGTAATGAGACAAAACATTAATTTTTAAAAAAGTAGGTTAATGCCTATTAAATATTCAAAATATCGCGTTTATACGTTAATTAATGAAGGTGAGTAACTTAGTTATGTATTTATTTATTCTATTTAACATAATATAAATTATAGGTAGTTAATGTATATATAGAAAGAGCGCTTAAATGCGCCCTTGCTATGTCCAATACTAGACGGTATCGGACATTAAGTGTTTTTATTACAATAACTAGTATTACTAATACAGATACTTTATTTATCAATTTCTTTAATCAATACTAAGTAAACGCTCAGCTGTATATTCGTTAGTAATTAATCCACTGATCATGTTTGACCTTACTGCGCCCAAAATGGCTAACACTTTTTCTTCACCAGCAGCTATCGCATAAATCTGTTTGTTAGCATTTGTTTTTAATGGCGTACTTGCTACACGCTGATTAACTGTGCAATCTAAAAGCTTACCGTTTTTATCAAACACCCAACTAATCATTTCACCAACAGCACCAAGATCTTGTAGCTCTTTAAGTTCTTGCGCATCAATAAAACCATCTATATGTAATGGCGACTTTTCACCTAAGCTACCAATACCCACAAATGTTACATCGGCATCTTTAGCGAGTTTTAAATTGCCGGTAATATTTTGTTGTGCGTGTAACTGTTCTTTTTCTTCAATGCTTCTTGGTAAAACTGGCAATGGCATTGGATAATGTTTTGCATTAGTGTGTTCGGCCATTCTTACTACAACATCATAAGGTGAAGCCGATCCATCCAAAGCCATATTACCTAGCATGGCTACAATTTTATGTTGCGGACAATCAACAGTTCTTAGCTCATCCACACATGAACGTAAAACTCGACCGGTTCCCATAGCAAGTACTTTGGGTTGTTCTGATTTTAGATGACGTTCTATTTCTGCCGCGCCAGCTTGAGCCAAACCTAATGTAGATGAAGGTTCAGATGGATCGCTCGGTACAACTTCACACGAATCTAACCCAAAACGGCTTTTTAATTTTTCGGCCAAATCCATACATTTGGCAATCGGGTGGTCAAGTCTAACTTTAATTAATCCTTGGCTCACAGATAATGCGACCATTCTTTGTGCAGATTGACGAGATATATTTAGTTTTTTAGCAATTTCATCTTGTGTGTTACCGCCAACATAATATAACCACCCTGCTCTGGCTGCATCATCTAGCTTTCTAATTTCTGTATTTGATAGCTTTACCACGTAAACCTCTTAAAATAGAAGGAAAACTAAGTCCTTATTTTTATTACATAATTTTAATTATATGTGCTGCTATATAAATTATTTTATTAATTTTGGAGTATCTATTTATCAATAACGTTTTTGTTATTTATAGTTGTAAATATACCATTCCTTAATAAAAAATACCTAGGTTTCATAGGATTATGTAATTAGAATTTAGTTAATAGCACCTTTATAAAGGTGCTATTTAAGGTAATTAAAGATTGGCTCTAGCGAATTGTTAAACCGTTATTATCAAACTTTAATACTTTATCAGCCGGTGCGCTTAGGTAAATACTATCGCCATATTTTAACGGACAATCACCATCTGCTTTTACTGTTACGGTCCCTTTGCCTTCAATATTTATATGTAAAAAGCTCTCCGATCCTACATGTTCAATTACACCTACAGTACCAGCCCACGTTCCTTGCTCAGTAGAGAGTGTTATATGCTCTGGTCGTATACCAATACAACTAACATTCGCATCTTCATTTTGTGGAGCATCTATAAAATTCATTTTTGGAGAGCCAATAAAACCAGCTACAAATTTGTTTACTGGGTTTTTATAAAGCTCTAAAGGTGTGCCTACCTGTTCAATAATACCGGCATTAAATACCGCGATTCTATCTGCCATTGTCATAGCTTCAACCTGATCGTGCGTAACATAAATTATTGTTTTAGCTTAACTTTTATGTAATTCAGATGTTTCTAAACGCATATTTACACGTAGTGACGCATCAAGATTTGAAAGCGGTTCATCAAATAAAAATGCCGAGGGCTGACGTACAATTGCGCGCCCTATCGCTACACGCTGGCGCTGACCGCCCGATAATTGCCCAGGCTTTCGGTCTAAATAATCGGTCAAATTAAGAATTTTAGCGGCGTTAGCAATTTTACTTTCGATTTCTGTAGGGCTAACTTTGGCTCTTTTTAAAGGAAAAGCAATATTATTACGCACTGTCATATGCGGATACAACGCGTAGGATTGAAACACCATTGCTAAGCCTCTTTTTGCAGGCGGTGTTTTTGTAGCGTCAATGCCGTCAATTTCTATATTACCACTGGTGGTATCTTCAAGCCCTGCGATCATACGAAGTAATGTAGATTTACCACAGCCTGATGGCCCAACAAATACGATAAACTCACCGTCTTTAATTTCTAAGTCGAGTGGTTTAATTACGTTAACTTCATCAAAGTTTTTAGTGACTTGTTTTAGTGTGATGCTGCCCATGTGTATTCTCCTATTTTACTGCGCCGAAACTTAATCCACGCACTAATTGTTTTTGACTAAACCAACCAAGTATTAAAATTGGCACAATGGCCATGGCAGATGCTGCCGATAACTTAGCGTAAAATAACCCCTCAGGGCTTGAGTAACTGGCAATAAATGCCGTTAAAGGTACAGCATTTGCAGCGGTTAAAATAAGTGTCCAAAAAGCTTCGTTCCATGACAAAATTACATTTAACAATAGCGTTGAGGCTATACCCGGTAAGGCTATTGGTAATAAAACATGAAATATTTCTTCTCCAATTGTTGCGCCATCCATACGTGAAGCTTCAAGTATTTCGCTTGGTATTTCTCTAAAGTAGGTGTACAACATCCATACCATTATTGGTAAGTTAATGAGTGTCATTACAATTACTAAACCTAATTTTGTATCGAGTAATGCGAAGTCTCGAAACAATAAATAAATCGGAATAAGTACCCCTACTGGCGGTAACATTTTGGTAGAAAGCATCCACATTAATAAATGCTTTGTTTTTTTAGTTTGTACAAAAGCCATAGACCAAGCAGCAGGCACAGCAATTAATAAACCCAGCAAACTTCAACCTAGCGATATAACTACAGAGTTCCAAAAATGGTTAAAGTATGGCGAACGTGACAGTACATCGCGGTAGTTTTCGAGTGTCCAATCGAATGCATATAAGCTTGGACTTGCTGAAATTGCTTCAGCTTCCGTTTTAAAGCTGGTAATTAACGTCCATAAAATTGGAAAGAAAATCATGCCGCTTATTGTCCATGCAGCTATGGTATAAATTAGTTTGGAACGACGGCTATCTTTTATAGTCATAATTAACCCTCCAAGTTGTTGCCAATTAAGCGCATTAAAAATATAGCGACAATATTTGCAATTATTACTGCAACTATGCCCCCTGCCGAACCGCCACCTACATCAAATTGAAGTAGTGATTGCGTGTAAATTAAGTACGTTATATTGGTCGACGAATAACCAGGACCACCGCTGGTTGTAACTAATATTTCGGCAAAGATTGACAATAAAAATATAGTTTCGATTAAAATAACAGCGGTTACAGCGCGCGATAAGTGCGGCAAAACGATGTAAAAAAACTTACTATGTGGCCCAGCTCCGTCTAAATCAGCCGCTTCTAATTGTTCACGGTCTAATGACTTTATTGCTGTTAGCAGTATTAATGCTGCAAATGGTAACCACTGCCAAGACACAATTATGATGATTGAAAATAACGGCATTTGAACAAAAAAGTCGATAGGTTCAAAGCCAAGTCAAATCGCGAAATGTGCAAATAAGCCATTAACTGGGTTCATTAGCATATTTTTCCATACCAATGCCGACACAGTTGGCATTACAAAAAATGGGGCTAGTACCATAATGCGAACGTAATTTCGTCCCCATATTGCTTGGTCTAGTAAAATAGCTAAGCCAATACCACCACAAATAGTGATAAGTAAAACCCCAGTTACTAGGTAAAGCGTGTTAAAAAATGATTCAAAAAAGCCGGATCAGTTAGAAAAAACTCATAGTTTAAAAAGCCTACAAACTCTTTATCCCCTGGAACGAGTAAGTTGTAATCAATAAATGAAAAATACAGTGTCATACACAGCGGAACTATCATCCAAGCAAGTAATAAAATTACACTAGGAAGAAGCATAAACCAAGCAAACGTGCGCGAGTTAGTTGTTGCCATAAAGGTGACCTTAAAAAAGCCAATTCTATTTACTTGTTAACTATCAAGTGAAAATCAGAAACCCTTGATAGCGTTTATAACTAACAAGTAAATAGAATTGACATAAAATATTGGGTAAGCTTGAGTACTTACCCGCCCATTACATGCTATTTAAGATAGCGAGCTTTACGCATTGTTCGCTCAACGAGGTGCTGAGACGTACTAAGCGCTTGCTTAACGGTCATTTGGCCAGTTAATGCTGCTGAAAATTGTTGCCCAACAGCTGTACCAATTCCTTGAAACTCAGGAATAGCAACAAACTGAATACCTACATAAGGCACTGGTTTAACGGTCGGATTTTTAGGATCTGCAGATTGAATAGAATCTAAGGTAATTTGCGCAAACGGTGCTGCGTCCATGTACTTTTGATTACTGTAAAGTGATTTACGTGTATCTGGCGGTACTTTTGCCCAACCTTTTTTGTCGGCTACAAGTTGAGTGTATTCTTTAGATGTTGCCCAGCTAATAAATTTCATTGCGGCATCTGGTTTTTTGCTGCTTGCCGGTACGGCTAAAGTCCAAGACCATAACCAGTTACCGCGTTTACCTAGACCGTTATCTGGCGCAAGTGCAAACCCTGCTTTATCGGCAACTTCTGAATCTTTTTTGTTAGTAACAAATGCGCCTGCAACGGTTGCATCAATCCAAATACCATATTTTCCGGTTTGAAATAGTGCAAGGTTTTCATTAAAGCCGTTTGCAGATGAACCCGCAGGACCAGATTCTTTCATCACGTCGACATAATACTGAAGGGTATTTTCCCACTCTGGGGTATTAAACTGAGGTTTCCAATTTTCATCAAACCAACGCGCACCAAACGAATTTGCCATGGATGTAATAAGCGCAACGTTTTCGCCCCAACCTGCTTTACCACGTAGACAAAGGCCATAAACACCTTCTTTTTTATCTGTCATCGCTTTAGCAGCTTTGCGTATAAAGTCCCATGTTGGGGCTTTAGGCATTGTCAGCCCTGCTTTTTCCATTAAGTCTGTGCGGTACATAACCATTGAGCTTTCGCCATAAAATGGCGCAGCATAAAGTTTGTCATTAATCGTTAAACCACTTCGAATTGCCGGAATTAAATCGTCTAAATCGTATTTTTCACCTAAATTATCCAGCTCTTTTAGCCAGTTTTGCTTGCCTCAAATTGGTACTTCATAAGTACCTATGGTCATAACATCGTATTGGCCGCCCTTTGTTGCAACATCGGTAGTGACACGTTGGCGAAGAATGTTTTCCTCTAGAGTGACCCATTTTAGATCTATATCAGGGTTTTGGCTGGTAAAGTTACTACTTAATTCTTTCATGGTGATCATGTCACCATTGTTAACAGTCGCTATTGTAATTGTTTCTTTTGCCGCAGCGCCCATGCTTATAAAGCCACACGCGAGCATAATTAATTTATTTTTCATCGGGTATTCCCCATACACGTTATGCTTTAACAAGTACTATTAAATTTCAATCTAATGCCAATTCTATTTATGGCAGTTTTAACGCATAAAACTGCCCGCAAAGTGCCTTTTTAGGTCCTTTGTTTAAATAGTTAGACTAGTTGGATAATGATTTAAAATTTAACAGATATTTCAGAAGTGAAGCCGTCAAATCCTTTACCGATTTGGCCGCCCGAATTAACACCTTCTTCTTGGTTAACATACTCAACTTTTAAAAGCGTTTTATCGTTAAACCAGTAACCTGCGGCTACTTGAATACGCTCTACTGTGTTGTCTGTTTGTTCAATTAAGTCAGAAGTGTTTTCGGCTTCTGCATAACGAGCCGCTACATATAGCTTTTTAGGAATAATATATTGTTGTGCTTCAAAAACGAAGTACTCAACCGATGAGTCGCCTTCTATTACACTGTTTGAATCAAAAGTAGTACCATTTTCATCTGCTATACCGTTTGTACCAAAGTAGGTAATACCGGCAACTGCATTACCAGCGGCATCTGCAAATGTGTAATCATCAGATGATTTACCAACCATAAAGATTAAGCTAGTTTCGTCAGATGGTTGATAAGCTAAATTAAGCTGGATGATTGATTGCTCAAGCCCTGGCATTGCGCCAACGTGAGTGTCACGCTCGTTCGAAGGTGACGCTGAGAAATTATAGTTTTCACCATCGCCAAAGCGATAGTTTGTTGTGGTTACACCATCAAGACTTGCTACGCCATTTTCAAAACGTAACTGGTCGCCTTGATTGGCTTTTAATAAGTTTAAACCTGCTTTAAAGCCACCTTCAAATTCTAAAGTACCTTGAAGACGGTAGTTATAACCTCTGTCTTCTTGAAATGCTTCACCGAAACTTGAAGTCGTAATGTGACCTGTAACATTATAAGCACGAACTACACCACTATCGAAAGTTTCGCTGTAACTTAGCTGTGCACCGTTTTCTGCGGTTGCGTAATCGGTAATACCATTACCAATAAGTGCATTACTTTGGTTATCTGCGCCGTCTTGAAAACCTTTAAATTGAAAAGGCGACCCACCAATGTTACCTAAACGCAGTGTTAAATTTGCGTTTACTTTTGGTGTGCCATATAGACCTAGTAAGTCAAATTCAACACCTGCAAAATCGTTGTGAAATGAAAAGTCACGATCTTCGCCACCAAAGTCATTAGGCTCTTCTGCAATATCTATATCGGCAGTAATGAATTCGTTAATATGAAATTTAAGTATTAGATTTGCTCTAATACGGCCAAATCCTGATTCTTGTTCTTCATCTTCTGGACGAAATGCACCGTCTTTAGCCTGAATTGACTGAAAGTTTTGCATTAGTAAAAAGTCTACGTCAACGCGATCTAAATATTCAGAAATATCAGCCTGTGCTGGAGCCGATGTAGCCATAGCTGCCGCTATGAGTGAAATTGCAAATTTAGTCTTTTTATTATTCAACATAATAAGCTCTTTATTTAGTGTGGTGTGTAATGCCAACTTTATTAAATTGCATTTTCATTTAATGAAATTGGTATTAATTCAGTGTGTATAGATGAGGCTCGCTGAGCAAAACATTAAATAGTTAATGAAATTGCATTTATGAGCATAAGCTCACCTGTTGAGCATAATCACAGAATGGATTTGGAAGGTCAACGATTTTTTATTACAAAACGTTTACAAAAAATCGAATTTATATGTAAATATTTTTGAATCAATAAGTTAAGTAGCAAATTTGTTACATCAAATTTTGATGGAATGATGTATTGGATTAAGGAATTTCTTATGAATACGCCATTATTGTTCAATACTATTAATAAAAATATAAGTTAGTAGAAGACATAAAAGCAGGTAATCCTTTAAAAATAGGCTGTTGGGCAACCTATAAACAGTTTATTTATTGGTGTTTTTTAAGTAACGTTCTTGAGCTTATGATGGGGTTAGCTTAGTATTAAAGCACTTAGATGTATTCAAAATAGAAGTAACCTACATATGGAATTTGTTCGCCCGCTAGAGCCCATCCTCATTATTGATGACGTTAAGGAAATTCGTGATTATCTAAACCAAATTTTAACTGACTTAGGGTTTGAAGATATATTAGAAAGTGCTGATTTTAGCTCTGCCAAACCTATTATGGACAATAAACCGCCAGGCGTTATATTTGTAGATGTAGATTTACCTGACTCTAACGGTGCAGAGATATTGGAATACATTAATAGTGCTTACCCGCACACTCATGTTGTTATGTGTTCGGGCCACAATAGTCTCGAAAACGTACAAAACACGTGGGAAATGGGCGCTAAAGGTTTTATTGCAAAACCTTTCAATACAAAAAAAGTAGACACTGTAATGAAGCGTCTTGAAATAATAGAATAATAGAAAGGTTAGCATGCATAGTACTGTTACTGCGATTATAGAAGATCTTTCGAGTGTTATATTTGGTAAACAACAACAAATAAAACAGGCACTTACATGCTTATTTAGCGAAGGGCATTTACTCATTGAAGATTTGCCTGGCATGGGAAAAACCACTCTTTCTCATGCATTGTCAGCTGTGTTAGGTTTATCGTATCAGCGTATACAATTTACCAGTGATCTTCTCCCTGCTGATATTCTGGGTACTAATATATTTAACTCTACCGAGCACAGTTTTACGTTTCATAAAGGCCCTATTTTTAGCCAAGTTGTTTTAGCTGATGAAATAAACCGCGCAGGGCCCAAAACACAAAGTGCGTTGCTTGAAGCAATGGAAGAGCAACAAGTAACAGTCGATGGAAAAAAATATACGCTGCCAAATCCATTTTTTGTGATAGCAACACAAAACCCGCTTTATCAATCAGGTACCTACCCGTTACCTGAGTCGCAATTAGACCGATTTTTAATGCGCATTAGCTTAGGTTTTCCACCTAAAGAAGCCGAAAAACGCTTAATTTTGAATATGCAAAAACGAGATTACAGCCAATTACCTAAGCGTATTAACCAACAAGAGTTAGCGGCAATTCAAACTCAGATAAGCCAAATTACTTTAAGTAGCCCGGTTATTGACTACATTATAGAGCTTGTTAATTACACACGCACAAGCAACGCTTTTGCATCATCGTTATCACCTCGTGCTAGTATGGCTCTGGCTAAAGCGGCTAGGTCGTGGGCCTTTATTGATGGTCGTGATTTTGTAATGCCAGAAGATGTTCAAGCCGTATTTGCAAGTGTGTGTCAGCATCGATTAGGTTTGCATAATGAGTCAGGTGAAGCACAAGTAAACGATATTTTAAAAAACGTATTAGTTCCGGTATAAACTTTTATGCCAAAAAAAACAGCTAAGCGCTCTTCTTTATTTAAGTCATTTAAGCAAAGTGTATTTAATAAGTTATTAAAAAATAAACATTTAAAAAACTCAATTACACTTGAACACAGAACAATTTATGTATTGCCATCATCCCTTGGTTGGTACTTTATAGTTGTAGCTATTTTAAACTTTGTGATGGGCATTAATTATCAAAATAATTTAATTTTAATAATGTCTTATCTTATGTTTGTGGTAATGATTATTACTATATTAATGGGCTACAGTAACGCTAAAGGCTTAACAGTTAAATTTAAAGATGCATTTAACAGCTACGCTCCTCAAAAACCGAGTATTATATTTGAATTACAAAGCCCTTCTGTTACCCAATCTATTAATTTAACATATCAAGGTAGTGAGCAAACTTACAAACATACCGGCCAAGTTGATAGTAAACCTCAGTTGCTTACACTCCACTTACCCTATAGCTCACGCGGTAAGTACTCAGTGCAACGTATTAAAATAGCGAGTAACTACCCCTTTGGTTTGATAACTGTTTGGAGCTACATTCAATTACAAGAAGAAGTATTTGTATATCCGTCGCTTGAACAGGTTCACTGTGATGCGCATGTTTCTATGCTTGATGAGCAAGCCGATAAAGGTATTTCTACACAATCTGGTAGCGAAGAGTTTGAGTCTCTTATCCCACACTTACCTGAGATGGGCTTGCAAAGAGTGTCGTGGAAGCATTACGCAAAAACACAGCAGTTGTTAGTTAAAGAGTTTGTAGACTTTAAAACAGCAAATGCGCTCTTCGATTTTACGTTAATGAATGGAGATACAGAACAACGTTTAAGCCAGTTATGCTTTTTAGTGTGTGAAGCAACCGAGAAAAACACCCCTTTTATGTTAAAGCTACCGAATAAAACAATAAATACAAATACCGGACAGCAACATAAGCAGCAATGCTTAGAATTATTATGCTCATTTAATGGTGATGTGTAATGGACATACTTAAAAATGAAAAAGTAATAAATTATTCGCTGTCTTTTATATATGCATGTTTGATTGTATTTTTTGTATCACATTTACCGCTTGTTTTTGTTGGTGTACTTACACTTATTTGTGCATGGAACTTTTACATAACGCTGAGTAATAAACCCAAGCCAAATGCTTGGCTGGCAAATATACTCGCAGGTGTGTCATTAGGTTTAATGCTCTACACAGTAGGCATGTCGGATACGGTTATTTTATTTGTGGCTATGCTGCTACTTGCTAGTTTATTTAAGCTGCTGCAGGCTAAAACCAAAAAACACTATCATGTAATTACAACGCTTACGTTTTTTTCACTCTCATCGGTGTATTTATTTAACCAAAGCATTTTAACGACTTTAACTGTAAGTTGTTTATACATATTAAACTTTGCAGTACTTGGCCTACTCGAGTCCAAACATAATTTAAAAATCGCCTCTAAGCAAAGTGGTAAATTGCTACTTTTAGCGCTTCCTTTAGCTATATTTTTACTGCTTTTTTTACCAAAAATGCCTGCCTTTTGGCAGCTTCCTGGGCCTAAGCTTGCTAAAACAGGGCTTTCTGAACAAGTCGATCCATTCGATATTGCAAAGCTTTCAAACTCAGATGAACTTGTGTTTAGAGCTAAATTTAACGAAGAAAAACCTGTAGCGCCTTATTATTGGCGAGTAATAGTCCATGATGAGTTTAATGGTAATGCGTGGCTTACGTCTGACTTTTTAAAATATAATAATGTAAAAACAAATACGCAGAGCGAAAATGATGAGCAACTTATTGCAAGCTACTCAGTTATTGCAGAGCCTGCTACACAAAAATGGCTCTATGGTTTAGCGTATTCCAGTAGTAACTCACCAAATGTTGAGGGTAATTCGCTAGGTTTATTGCGTAAAAAAAGTCGCCAAGCTAAAAACTTACAATACGATGTAAATAGCTTTAACTTCACAGCTTTACCGCTTGGCGAATTTGAAGAAAAACGCTACAAATACCTCTCCAATAAAAAGAATGTAAAAACATCATCACTTGCTAAAAACTTAAAGCAAAATACACACTCTGACCGCGATTTTTACAATAGCTTATTACAGTACTTTGCAGGTACGGGATTTACTTACACATTAACACCCACTCCTATGAGCGGCGATAACACCATAGATCAATTTTTATTTGATAATCAACGTGGCTTTTGTGGCCACTATGCCAGTGCCGCTGCGTACATTTTTAGAACCGCAGGTATACCCGCTCGACTAGTAAGTGGCTATTTAGGTGGTGAATTAAATCAAGATAATAATACGCTAACAGTTCGACAATACGACGCACATGCATGGGTAGAAGTATATTTACAAAACGAAGGTTGGGTTATTTTTGATGCAACCGCCGTTGTTGCACCAGAGCGTTTAAATGGCTCACTTTCGCAAAACGAAGAGCTGAATGACGAATTTAAAAGTAACCTTGATTTTGGTTTAGTGAGTTTAAGTAATTTCCCCGCTATTAATTGGTTAAGGTTGGAACTTGAAAACCTCGATTATCAATGGTCTAGCTGGGTACTTGGTTTTGACGAAGAAAAACAAAATGATTTTCTAAAATCAATTTTTGGTAGTAAAAACATTTGGCTTGTACCATTAATGGTTTTACTACCAGCTGGTTTTTGTTTTATATGTTATTTTGTTTATTTAAACTTGCCAAAACGCCCGGCTAAATTAGCGCCTATGGTTAAAGAATTTTATGAAGTAAAAGCATGGGCTAAAAAACAAAAAATAAATACACCCGATAATTTAACACCGAATCAGCAGTTACATTTTTTTGCTGACAAACTCCCTCGTTCTGCACAATCTATAAACACTTTTAGTCAGTTATTTAACCAAGTACGCTATGGTAAAAAACCTTTTACGAAAGAGCGTAAAACTCAGGCTAAAGATCTGATAAAATTAATTAAAATTTCCAAATAGAGAATACTATGAATGCTGTTGTTATAGGCGTTATTTTAATGCTCGGGCTATCTCTGGCTCGCGTTAACGTCATTGTTGCCATGATCATAAGTGCGTTAGTTGCAGGTCTTACTGCAGGCTTGGGCATAAAAGAAAGTGTTGATGCGTTTAATTCTGGCCTTTCAGCTGGAGCTGAAATTGCACTAAGTTATGCTATGCTCGGCGCGTTTGCCGTTGCTATTTCTAAGTCGGGTTTAACACGCATTCTCGCTGATAAGCTACTTGCTAAAGTAAATGCAAAAGGCAGCGGTAATGAAACATTTTTAAGTTACTTCATTTTATTAATTATTTTAGGTTGTGCAATTTCTTCGCAAAACTTAGTCCCTGTACACATAGCGTTTATTCCTATTTTGATCCCGCCGTTACTCGTTGTTTTTAATCAGTTAAGATTAGACAGGCGTGCTATAGCGTGTATTTTAACATTTGGATTAGCAACGTCTTACATGGTGCTGCCTTATGGTTTTGGGGGTATTTACTTATATTCTATTTTGCACAAAAACCTAGTTGATAACGGCCTAGACATTGTAAATACACAAGTCCCTATGGCGATGATCATTCCTGCATTAGGTATGTTTATTGGATTGCTTATTGCGGTATTTATTACCTACAAAAAACGCCGCGAATACACCGAGCTCCCATTAACAACTGTTAGTAAATCGGCTGAAGTCGAAAACCCTAAAAAAGTAATGACTGTAGGACTTTTTGCAGTACTTGCCTCACTTGTCGCACAAAATCTAAGTGGCTCAATGATTTTAGGTGGCTTAGTAGGTGTAATGATATTTAGTGTTTTTGGTATAGTTAAGTGGGAAGAAAACGGCGACGTATTTAGTAAAGGCGTTGCGATGATGGCCATGATTGGCTTTATTATGATATCGGCACAAGGTTTTGCATCGGTTATGCAAGCCACTGGCGATGTAGCAAGCTTAGTACACAGCGCAGCCGCCCTTTTTGATGGTAATAAACCTTTGGCCGCCGGTGTTATTTTGTTAGTCGGGTTATTAATTACAATGGGAATTGGCAGTTCGTTTTCAACAGTGCCTATTATTGCAACTTTATTTGTTCCTTTATGTTTAGACCTTGGGTTTTCTGTTATGGCTACCGCTGCGCTTGTTGGTACTGCGGGCGCTCTAGGTGATGCAGGCTCTCCTGCTTCAGATTCAACGCTTGGCCCAACATCGGGTTTAAATGCCGACGGCCAGCACGACCACATTAGAGACTCTGTTATTCCAACGTTTATTCACTTTAACATTCCACTGCTTATATTTGGCTGGATTGCAGCAATGGTACTTTAAAAAGTATTTATGTAAGTTTAATAAATGTAATTAAAAGCTAAATATAACCAAAAAGGTATGTTAAAAGCATACCTTTTTAGTATCCAAATCCAACAACTCTCACCCCTATCAATCTCCCAAGTTTGATTATTTTTTAGTTAATATCAGCTCTGTTGTTGAGATTATATTTAATAAATTTTTAGTATGATGTGTTCTTTAAGGGGTTTTATATAAGCACCAATTAAGGTGGTTATATAATTTTACTTTAGCGCGTATTCAAAGCTTTAAGTTAATCAAAACCATAAATCATTTTGTCGCATACTACCGGAGTCGGTCTGTGGTTATCATCAACTGCTACAAACGTAAAGCTGCCACTAATGGCTGAATGTTTATCGTCTTTGTGCATCGTTTCTAATAATATATCTACGTCAACTTTTAAGCTGGTGTTGCCTACATGCACTACTTTAGCTATTAACTCTGCAAAAGTACCTGCTGGTATGGCTTCTTTAAAGTCGACTCTATCTGAAGATATAGTTACCAAAGGCTTACGGCAAAAACGAGTCGCTGCTATAAATGCCACTTCATCCATCCACGCCAGTGCATCACCACCAAATAAAGTATTGTGATGATTAGTACGCCCTGGAAACACGGTTTTAGTTACCGATGTGGTTGAGTCTTCAATACGCTGAGCAATTATTGCATCGCGATTTACGTCAGTCATAATCTCTACTTTTTGTTTGCTAATGTATCTTGCATTAGTAATGCAGGATCAAGGCGTTCGCCTTTCCAGTTAAAACGCCAATCTAGGTGAGGACCCGTTACACGCCCTGTTGCACCAATTTCAGCTACTTTGTTACCTTGCTCAATTTTATCACCTACTTTTACATCAAGCTTACTTAAGTGAATGTAAGTTGAGGTAATACCATGGCCATGATCAATAATTAATGTACCGCCAGAGTAATATAAATCAGGTTCAGCAAATACCACGGTACCACTAATAGGCGCGTAAACAGGAGAGCCCGTTTTATTGGCAATGTCTAAGCCAAAGTGCGGACGACGAGGCTCGCCATTAAAATAACGCTGGCTACCATAAACACCCGATATGCGCCCTTCTGCAGGCTTTAACACAGGGTCTAAAAAGTACAATAAATCAGAGTCTACTTCTCTGGCTTTTCGTACCGCAATGGCTTCGCGGCTTATACGCGCACTAACTTCTTTTGCCGGAGATACATATTTTTTAGCTACGCCGGTAATTTTATCAATTTTATATTCGCGCTTAGTGATAGCTATTGATTGTGAATGCGATTCACCATTGTTATCTACCCATTTTAAAGTATGAGTAGTATCAGCGTCACGACCAAAACCAAACACAAAATCACCCTTTGGTGAAAGTTTTAAGCTTTTGCTATCTAAACTTACTGATTTAGCGTTTTCTAGCTTTCCAGTAACTAAACCGCCTTGTGTTAAATGCCCTTTTAACTCAAGCGCCATAGCACTAAAGCTAGCAGATGCAACAAGCGCTGTTGCTAAAAGTGTTTTAAACATAACTAATCGATCCTTTTCCAACACCTTCATAAGCGGTTACTTTCACTGCTTTTTCTGGGTATTGAGCTTTAATTTGGCCTGCTACATGTTCAGCAATACATTCTACAGTGGTATCTACTGGCAAAATGTCGCAACGAGACTCGCTAATAGCCATTTCAAAATAGCCTTGTGCCGATGTATAAGCAAAACATACGTCACCCGCTTTGGCTGGTATGTGTTTTAAATCAGCTGCATTAATTTGATCTTCACTGGTGGCTAAGTAAATATCTTCCCACTTTTGAGACCATTCTTTTTGCAAGCGCGGCATAGAGATACCATCTAGGCTAATACCAATTTGAGAACGATGCCCATGAATAATACGCTGGCAATTACCGTCATGTTTTTTAAGGCCATGGCTATAATGATAATAAAAACTTTGGCTGTGTTCAGGCTTAAGAGACAGCTCTATTTTTTCAATGTTATCTGGTAGCTTCGGTAAAATAGTCGCAATTAAAAATTCGGTAACCGATTCAACCGTTACTTCGTCTGCGTTAATCATGCAATAAGCTTGATGAGGGGCACTCATAGCTAAGTGGTTGTTTTCACCAAATGTACAGTCGAGTGTTTTATGCTCGTCAAATTCAGATACAGTGCCATTAAGCCCTGTAGGAATTGCTAAACGGTGATCAATGCACTCATCTATAATGCCTTTAATTTGCTTTTTAACTAAACCAAAATCTAAAACCATAGACTCTTCGTTAAGTTTACCGTGCAAAGTTAAATCAACAATCCAGCTCTCGCCAACGGCGCCGCGTTTGTTACATAAGTAAGAAAAATCAATCACAGTTAGTGAGTTAACAAAAAGGATCATAAACTTCCTTTAGACTGGTTATAAGACAGCGTTAATTATAATGATTTCTGATTGTAATTGCGCGGTTTTATAGTGCAAAAACCAATCGCGTTGATTGATTGATGATTTAATATGCAATATTTTGATTTTTTAACTGCTCCGAGTTGTTTAGCGTACAAGTGTACGCTAAAGTACTTGGCAATTTCTAAGCGAAGATAAGTGTTATGGAACCTAAAAATAGCTATACAAAAGAAGAGTTGATCCTGTGTGGTCAAGGTGAAATGTTTGGTGAAGGCAACTGCCGCTTACCAAGTGACAACATGTTAATGATGGACCGCATTACCTCTATTACTGCTGATGGCGGAATTCATGGTAAAGGCGAAATTGTTGCTGAGCTTGATATTGACCCTAGCCTGTGGTTTTTCGATTGTCATTTTAAAGGCGACCCAGTAATGCCAGGTTGTTTAGGCTTAGATGCTATGTGGCAACTAGTTGGTTTTTACTTAGGTTGGTCTGGTGGCCCAGGTCTTGGCCGTGCGCTAGGTGTGGGTGAAGTTAAATTTACTGGCCAAATTTTACCAACTAATAAAAAAGTAACTTACCGCCTTGTAATGAAACGCGTAATTAAACGTAAATTGTTCATGGGCGTTGCAGATGGCACTGTAGAAGTAGATGGCCGAGTAATTTACGAAGCAAAAGATTTAAAAGTGGGCTTGTTCCAAGACACTAGCGCGTTTTAATTTTTAAATGCGTACAAAAAGGCCTCCAACGTGGAGGCCTTTTTGCTTAAATTCGATTATTGATTTTAGGTTTTGTACATGTTGCGGTTTTCAATCGCTTCACGCCAACCTCCTAACCACTCTGATTTGGGATCTACTTGTTGATAAGGGCATAGCTCTTTTGAGCGACCTGCTAAACCTGCTTTAAAACCTTGAGAATGAGCTCTTTCTAAACGATCTCTTTTCTGTCTCTTCATCGGTAATACCCTCACCTTTTTATTTATATATTGTGTAGCATTAGTGAAATCTACATTTAATGAATAGTTAATAAAAATGTAAAATTCAAATCATAAAAGCAATTAAATTGTTTGACTTTAACTAAGCTGCTGATGCAAAAATGAATTAACATTTAAAAAAGTAAGTGGTCATACAACATTCAATTTGACCGGTTTTATGCTGAATAAAATGCGACTCAATAATCGCTAAAAAGCACTTATGTGCTTTAATTGTGACCGACTAATATAGACTAAGTTCCAAACAAAAATGTAATCGTGACACTTTTATTTCATTAATCTTAAATTAGTAGCCCGCCCCTAACTTGAAGTATTTTTAAACAATTTTAATTTATGCTTGATTATTTAAAGTCGATCGGTCTAATATACGTACATGAACAAAAATACATCAACACCAATACGCCGTGGTCGCCCACCTAAAATAGCCAGAGAGAACGCCGATACCAAAGCGTTACTTATTCGCACGGGCCTAGAAACATTAACAGAGTTTGGTTTTAGCGCCACGGGGCTCGATACTATTTTAAAAAAAGCGGCTGTGCCTAAAGGCTCTTTTTATCATTACTTTAAAAGTAAAGAAGCCTACGGCATTGCTCTAGTTGATGCATACGACAGTTATTTTATTGCCAAGCTTACCCATTACCTGCAACAAGAAGATGTTCCCCCACTTGAGCGAATCGTTAATTTTACCCAAAGCGCAATTAAAGGAATGAAAAAATACGATTACAAACGTGGGTGTTTAGTCGGTAACTTAAATCAAGAGCTTAACCATTTAAGTGATGAGTTTAAAACCAGGTTAATGCAAAGCTATACCGCTTGGCAAAACCATGTAGAAGTTTGCTTAAACCAAGCTAAGCAACAAGGCACAATTGCAAGCCATGTAAATACAAAATTGATGAGTGAGTACTTTTGGATTGGGTGGGAAGGTGCGGTTATGCGCGCCAAGCTCACAAAATCAAATACCCCACTTACTTTATATACAGAAATGTTTTTACGCGCATTACTAACCTAATGCGTTTTTATTTACCAATTAAAAGACGATCGGTCTAAAAGGATATCCTATGAATAACCCAATTAAAGCCATTGTTATTAATAAAGAAGATAATAACTACAGCGCCTCATTATCGACTATCGAAAGCAGTGATTTACCAAACGAAAACGTTTCTATCGACGTGCTATACAGCACACTTAACTATAAAGATGGTTTAGCAATTACGGGTAAAGGCCCTGTTGTACGCATTTTTCCTATGGTGCCAGGTATCGATTTAGTGGGTACGGTTACAAATTCCACCAGCGATGAATTTAAAAATGGCGATACCGTAATATTAAATGGCTTTGGTGTAGGCGAAAAACATTGGGGCGGGCTTGCTCAAAAAGCGGCACTTAATAGCGATTGGCTAATCCCCTTGCCTGCAGGTATTTCTCCAAAACAAGCGATGCAAATAGGTACAGCCGGTTATACCGCTATGCTAAGTGTTATAGCTCTTGAAAAACAAGGAATAAACCCTGAATCTGGCGAAATACTTGTAACAGGTGCCAATGGTGGCGTAGGCAGCTTTGCTATTTATTTATTAAACCAGCTTGGCTACAACGTAACAGCAGCTACGGGTCGATTAGATCAAAGTGAATATTTAAAAGAGTTAGGTGCTAAACAGGTAATTGACAGAAACGAGCTTTCAAATCCTGGTAAGCCTTTGCAAAAAGAGCGCTTTGCAGCGGCAATAGATTCAGTAGGTAGCCATACACTTGCTAATATTTGTGCATCATTAAAGTATGGGGGTGTAGTAACCGCCTGCGGACTTGCCCAAGGCATGGATTTACCTGCCTCAGTTGCCCCATTTATATTACGTGGTGTGTCACTAATAGGCATTGATAGCGTAATGCGCCCTAAAGCCGACAGAATTGAAGCGTGGGATCGTTTAGCAAAATTAGTAAACGCTGATTACTTAGATAAAATTTCGACAGAAATATCACTAGAACACGTAATTGATAACGCAGAGCTACTTATGCAAGGAAAAATTCGCGGTCGTGTTGTAGTTAATTGTCAAAGTTAAGCTATTTACTCTGTTAAAGCCTCGTTATTAAATTTATAATGCAATTTGTATTTTAATAACGAGGCAACACCTATGAGCAACCAAGAACTTTTCAGTAATAATCCACTGCAAGGCGTTAAATTAGAACAAGTGGTTGAAGAGCTGGTTGAACAATACGGGTGGGAGCTCCTACACGCTTATTTACAACTTAACTGCTTTAAAAACAATCCTGATATAAAGTCAGCGGTTAAATTTTTACGTAAAACACAATGGGCACAAGAAAAAGTTGATAACTTTTACCTTTATCGCCTAAAAAACTTACCTAGACCTGATGATGTGCAATACGAATTACCGCCACGTGATCGCGTGATCCCAGCTGATCATAAACCTGGTGAGCCATGTGAGTTAAGTTTTAGTGATGCAAAACGTATTATGGAAAAAAAAGCATCAAAGCAACGTGCTCGTGATCGCAAACAACGCTCTAATTCTAGTAACCCTTGGGGTAACTAAACACGCTAATTTAATTTTGTAGAGCTATTTTAAATGGCTCTACAAGTCTCTTTTATTAATTTTTATTACATCCACGCCGTATAGCTAACAAATAGAAATCAATACCCTCTGTTTTTCCAAAAATCTGTTTCAGTACGCTCTACCTCTAATGCCACCTTAAAAGTTTTATCAGCAATAATTTTCCCATTTAGCTCAATCGTCATACGCCAATCACCCAATTTATTCTCTATTGGCAACCAAAGCGTGTCGCCTAAATAAAAGTTCCAATCACTGTTTTTAACGTATACATCGCCTTCAAAGGGGTCCATTACATCACCGTCACTGTCTGGAATATCTGGATGGTATATACAATAGTGAAGCTTTTCGCCTTTACCCTTTTTAATATTTACGATTAAGCCAAACTCAACATCTACCTCAGCTATTACATTTGTTGTAAATTGCTCTATTTGTGGCAATGCTTTACTTTCGCTGTCCCACTTAGAGTAAATACCGTGACTTTGTAACGTCACTACAGGTTTTGTTTTAGCCATTAAGGTAACCTTTTATATTAGCTATTTTTGCATTAGTTTAACTTTTTGAAATTTTAAAATAAAACACAATCCAATAAAGTTAAATCTCAACTTAGCTTTAATACTTCGCCTATTTACATCATTGCTAATTTGTCATCATTGTTTACACACTATTTGCAAAATTGCTGATTATTGTTTGAGTAACTTAATTGATCAGGTATGCAGCAATGAAACTACACGCAGTTAATATTAAAAACTCAAATCGGGTAAATGCTATAAAGCTAAGCACCTTGGCTCTAGTTGTTTCATCGTTAGTTGCTTGTGGAGGTGGAGAAGGCATAGTTGATACCTCAACAACTACAGATTCATCACCAACCACCTCAGATAACGGTACAGGTACGAGTAGCTCAACCCAAGGCGTGCTTTGTGAATATAGCTACAGTGAATATAACGAGTCAGAATCAGTACAAGCCACCAGCGCTGCAGATTGGTCATGCACAGGAACTACACGCGACTTAGTCGCTAATGGCATACCTGATCACGAAGTAGGTACATTCCCTAGTGCCGATAACCCAAATACTATTTCTGAACAATCAGTAAATGAAAGCTACACACTTGAGCCTGTAGAAACAACACAAGCAACCATGCTTGGTGCCCCTCGTGGAATGATAGGCGTTGTACTTAACGGCATTAAAATAGACGCAGGCACAGGCGGAAGTTGCGATGATTCAGGCACCGATTGCGATTTAGGCGACAACAGTGGTAATTGGAACATAGAAGCCTTAAGCCAAGACACGTTTAGTTTTGGAACAGACGACAACAATGCACACGTTCAACCCGATGGCACATATCATTATCATGGTATGCCTGAAGGCTTTGTAACACTGCGAGGTGGCAATAGCTCCACTATGACTCTAATAGGCTGGGCAGCAGACGGCTTTCCCATTTATGCACGTTACGGCTATTTAGACTCAAATGATGCAACTTCAGCGCTAACCTTAATGACCGGTAGCTACCAACACATAACATCTGTAAGCGCAAACCGCCCTTCTACCGATATATACCCATTAGGTACATTTGCACAAGATTGGGAGTACGTAGCAGGCTCTGGTGATTTAGATGAATGTAATGGCCGCGTTGGCGTAACACCTGAGTTTCTTGATGGGATATACCACTACTACGCAACAGACACTTACCCGTTTTTTCAACGCTGCGTTAAAGGCGAAGTTTAATTAGGAGTAAGTTATGCCTTATATGAAAAATTATCTGTTAAGTGTGACCACATTGGGCTTATTGAGTACATCAACATTAGCAAACGCGCATTTAATGGTTGCAGAGCACGGTACGCTGAATTTTGTTGATAATAACGTGTTTATTGTGCTTTCAATCCCTATTTCGGCTTTTAAAGGGGTTGATGAAAACAAGGATGGCAAAGTGTCAATAATTGAGTTTAACGCTCATAAAAAACTAATAACTAAGCGAGTTAAAAAGAACGTTTATTTAGCGGATCATCAGTATAAATTTACTATTGATGGACTTTTACTAAACCCAGAAGCGTCGCATAAACATAAAAGCGACAATATAGACCAAGTAACCATTACTGGGCGCTACTCTTTGCCAAGTAAACTAACCAAAGTTAACTTTAACGTTAAGCTATTTAGTAACAATGAGCACAAGCAGCATTATCAAATTACAGCGACTAATAAAACGCAAAAGCTAACTCATCAATTTGAGCTATCACCAACGTCGCCCTTTAGTAAGGTGTTTAATAATTAGTAATACTTACCTAAATAATTAAGTAGTAAAGAGTACAAGTTAAACCAATTTGTGCTCTTTTTTATCTTTGTCTTGTTATTTAACACTCTTTAGTGAAGGGTTCTTTCTATAAAGATACAAGCTTGGGATTTTTAGGAAAATAATGCTCTTGTTGCTGCTCACATAAACTAAACTCACGGGTGTTTTTATATGGTAACTTCATAAAGCCCGCAACACCCACGTCCGTAATATTTACTGCGTATTGCATAAGCTTATTTAGCAAACGTTTAAACTCAACCTCTTTGCTCGAATCGAGTAAGCGGTAGTAATGGTGAATCTTCATTCTGTCAGGCAGTGCTTCAAAAATAATACACCCCGTATGATGAATTTGGTTAAGCTCAAATACGCACTTAATAACTTTTTTTGGTAGCTGTAGTTGCTCATCAGGGTCTTTACCGTCTTCAAAGTATGAATGCGGGCGGGTTATGTCGTTTGCTTTCATGCTTACAACTTCGTATTCAAGCTCTGGTAGGCTATCAAACTTAAATGCACCGGTGCCATCTCGCTCTAGTTGAATGGTTTTACGGGCGTCAAACAAACAACACTTAAATAACCCTTTTTGATTAATCGCTTGCGCAAGCATCACTGTGTTATTAATCGCATCACTAAACGCATCACCCAATGATTCGTCATGCATTATTAAAGATGATTCAACAAACATTGACTCATCCTTCCAATGAAAACTAAGCCCACCTACTACAGGGTACTTAGCTAATCGGCTTATTGATGCTAAAAATGCTTTTTCGGTATCGCCTGTATCAAACAAAAACTCTTTATAATAACGGTCAAGTTGCGCGTCGTTTATATCTAGTAATTGCTGGTTATGATCGGCTTGGCGTAAAAACTGTTTTCGTGAACTATATACCACCGTGTCGGGCTGCTCGTCGTTACCATACCAAAAAGGGATATCTGCTTTTCTTTGTTTTTTATCAAGCTCAGGTAAATACATTTTGGCCATAGTTGTAATGTTACGCATAAAGTAATCACCAGCACCATCACGTATGGCCTTACTTTTTGACAGCATGCCATCAATCACCTTAGCCAGCTCTTTTGGGAGCCCTAAGCTGCTTGCAGGGATGGCTTGCGCACCAAAGCGGCACGACTGCGCCGACGCTAACGCATATAACGTAGCGGCTACACCTTGTTCGTCAAATCGTGGGGATGATTGCTCTCCCGACATTTGCGCTTCACCAATAAAGTACACATCGCCCATACGAGCATTCGTTGTGCTTAAATCGCCCGACATTAAATCCATAAAGTTACTCGCAACAGGATTCCCATCACTATCGAGCTGTGCATACACAGAGCTGCCCCAATCCACTAACGAAAGCGCATCAGTGTTTGCATCCCAAACAAGGTTTGAAGGTTTTATATCGCCATGCACTATAGGTTGTGGGCTAACGCCATTTTTGTGGCTACGTAAATCAATTAATACATTACGTAACCTAACAGCTAGCGCCATTATTTGCGCGGCACTAAAGCGCCCTGTTTTAAGCGATACTTTTTCAAGGTCCTCTCCAATGGCGCGAGCCATCATTAAAATGCCTTGTTTTTTAATTCGCTCAAATGCATAAAAAGTAGGCACTAAGGGGTTATTAATTTGCGAAAGCATATACGCTTCGTCTTCTAGGCGGTCACGTACACTTTGGGCAAGTGTAATACGCGAAAACTTAAATACCCAAGGTAAGCCGTTATCGTCATCACCTGCAAACACAAAACCAAAAGCACCCGAGCCAATCATTTCAACGTTTTTGTAGCCCAGCAGTGTTAGCTGCTTAATACAAATATTAAGCCACTGGCGGTGTTTTTTAGCATCGCGGTGCGAAAGCAAATAAACAGATTGCTCTTCGTTGATATAAAAGTTGCGGATTTCTTTGGCTTTCAATACAGGTACTCAAATTTATAAAACTAACCAATTATTAGTTTTATGTAATGAGATTACAATAGGTTAAATAAGAGTTTTGAAATCGTGGTATAAAACAGCGCTAAAGTAGCGCCATAGCAGTAAATTTAAGTGTAAACGTTAAAGCTCAAATTAAGCTTTTACAATGCACTGTATATAAATACAGTGCATTGCTCTTTGCTAACTTTCAATAAAACGAAGCTGCTTAATTGATGACACAGCTATGTGCGTTTGATAATAATATTTATTAGTGGCTCTACCACGGCTCATAAAATCGATAGTTACTCGTTTAGCTTCGCCTGTTACTTCTATTGTTTTATAAATAAAAAAGGTGTCTGCTGGTTGTCCGTATTTACTTTGAAGCTCTGCTACCACATTGGGCTGTATTGATACCGTAATAGAACGCCTGTCACGATAATCAGTTTCGGTATTTAAATACAACCAACTACCCTGAGCTCCCGCCGCTTTAATTTGAAACTGGTAAGTGCCAGCAACACCCTTAGGTGCACTTTGCTCAGTTAAAGCGATAAGGTTCATATTTGCTGCCGTACTTTGGCTCATTTCAATTTTATGGGGAACAGAACTACATGCACTAAGCGTTAGCACACTCAGTAAGGCTAGATATTTCAAGACACAATTTCCTTGTTTCTTACACCAATTCGCATAATTCAGTGATCTATTTTGAGACAAGAAAATCGTGTGGAAAACACAGCAAAAATTTCGTTATTGAGTTGTTCTATATCAGAAACTTTTAATGCAGTTAGCGATTTAATCCCTTAAATTGATTAACTATTATTGCGAATTGGTATTATGCATTATTAAAAATATGTAGCGTTAATGATACCACTATATGCAGCTGTGTTTCTATAATCAATCCAAGCAATTAGTTAGCGGATATTAAGGCGCATTGCGCTGAGAGGGATCTGTTTTAAAGCTTTTTAGCAAACTTTGTGGGTCAACCACCTCGGTATGCTCTTTAGCAGCCTGCGCCCACCATACTAGTTGGCCAAACGTGCGTGAGAAATAATTAAACCACGATGATTGACTCTCTCCTGCAACAAGTTTGCCATCCTCACTAAACACATCTTGCGCTTTTGGCACGTGGATCATAGCCGATACCGGCAAACAGCCAAGTTCAGATAAAAACGTGCGCATACTAATGGCCGCTCTTACACCACCCCACTGTCCTGCTGAGTAAGTAACTATTGCACTTGGTTTATACGAAAATAGTGAGCTACCAAAATGATTAAGTAAGTCAGCGAGAGCTGGACTCATGCTGTGATTGTACTCAGGGCTAATCATTATATATCCATCTGCGGCTTTAATTTTATCAGCTAATAGAGTGAGCTCTGTAGGTGCATTACTTTTAGCGTATGCAAAGTGTGGTTTAAATACGTTTTCGCTAGGAAAATCCAACGCATCAATTAGCTCAAACTCATGATCGCCAAAATGCTCTGTTAAGCATTCTATACAAGCCCTAGAAACCCTTAAGCCTAAGCGAGCTGGTTTTGGTGGAGTGCTATCGCGTACTGTGCCTAAAAATACTAAAAACTTCATATGTAATTCTCAACTTTTTTAAACGATAGCTAAACACTAACATTTTTTAGTTATTGTGTATTACACATACGCATTGTTTATTGATTCAAAGCACAATAATAATTAAATTTAAAACTGAAATTTAGCAACAACCGCGCCGTTAAACATATTTTATCGTGTATTACTATTTGACCCTAAGATCGATTTAATCATGCAGCAAGAGTTTTACCCAGTAGGCTCTGAACTGCCTAAAGTAAAACGCACTGCTACAAACACAATATCGAAAAAGCGCGCCCTAGTATTGATAACTTAGCCCTACACCACCCCAAAATATATTTCGAAGTGCCTCGTCACCTGCAAAGCGTTTTTCATCTTTATTAACTGCAATGCTATAGCTTGTATATGTGTATAGGGCTAACTGATTAAAAAGCTGATACGACAAGTTTGCAGTAAACTTAACGTTGTTTACTCCGTTGTGCCCATCACTAACATACCCCGCATTAACCCCCACGCCTGATTGAATATCTACTGATAGTAAATCGTTAATATAAAAACCTTTTTTTACTGCCATCTCCAAAAATGTACCGCTGGCATCAAATGAATAATAAACACTACTTAATAACTGAATACCGTCCGCAAAAAAATACGCAACGTCGAGGCTTAGCTCATTATCGTGAGCATCAATGCCTTCTTCGCGAGCTTTAATATAGTTATAGCCTACATACATCTCTATCCGCTCAGATAAGTGAGCGGTATAAATAGCATTTAAATTAAGCTCTGAATAATCACTACTAATACCTTTTGCCGCCCAAGGGATCACCGCAAAGTTTTTATAGTTAACCTCAGTAGCAATTGATGCAATACCATTACCGGCAAGGTTATCTCGACCTTCGGTAACATATCGGCTCTCCCATAATGGATGAATATGTAAATCAAACTCTTTATTTTTATAATTTACGTCAGTATGGGTATGCTTAATATTTCCGCCTACGCCCACTTCAAGCTCTTGGTAGTGCTCTTGTGTTTTTGCTTGTGCGTAAGCTGTATTTGCTACCGCTAGAGTCGTAATAACAAATACATATTTTCAATAGTGAGTCATTTATTAAGTCCAAAACCATCATAAATGGTAAAAAGTGGCGCATAGTATTGTTATAAAACGTGTTAGCGAAATAAATAGATGCATATATATTGTTTTATTTATTAGATTTGAAGTATTTACTAAGTATTACCCATAAACTACAAGTTGCAATTAGCTCGGGTTTTAACCAGCAAACCAAAGCTATATACGCACCGAGCAATGCTCTAGCAGGTACTTAATTTAATAGTAAAATGATAGTTATAGTACTCACGGTGAGGCGCTCCCTATTGCAAAAACAGGAAAAGTATAAGTAGGAAGTGTAAAAAGTGCGGTAACGGGACAAACATAAGCAGCAACAACTCAATAGGCTGATTATTCTTAACCTAATTTATTAGCAAATTTAATGACTTAAATAAGCCATAACGGCAATGAGTGCAACATAAAAACCAAAACCTAGTAAGAAGGTAAAGTCGACTCTTCTAGCTTTACTCGCTTTATAAGATGCAAAGTCTTTAAACTCGCTTTTATACAGCCCAAACGTAACCACTTTTAATAGTAGCCAACCGGTCGAGTAAAATAAAAAGCTCAAGCCAGTATCAACTATTAGCCAAATAAAAATCTCAAATGCAATACTCATTAACTATGTCCATTAGTTTGGAATACAAAAACTATATCAGCTATGTGTTTAAAATACAGCCGGCTTAGTTAATTAAGGTGTAACAGTAAATTTCGTTAAACCTATTAACTGACCTGATTCGGTGACTACTTTTACCTGCCACTTACCAACAGAGTCGCTAGGAAAATTTACCTTGTGGGTCCATGCTCTGTAACCTAGCTCTCTCCCGCCGTTTATATTTAACGTGATCCGATCAACTTCCTTTTTATTATGAAGCCACACATGAAATATTTTTTCATTTAAGCCTCTTGGTGCTTTAACAGCGGTCCAACTATATAAACCTTGATGATGCAGTGTATAAGAGTCTAACTGTTTAATACTCCCTACTGGCTTTTTATGCTGTAAATCAACTTCATGAGCTAGCGTAATATCGGTTAATCGCAGCGCAGCAGGAGGCACATAGCTTCTTAACTGCCACACAGCAGTGCTCAAAGCACATAAAATCAATACAAGAATAGGAAAGCGCCACCAGCGTGCATTAGGCATTAAATTGTTTAAACTCGGAAGAGTAACCACTACAGCCGTTACAAGGGCTGCAGCTAAACTTTGGCTCGTGGTAAGGTTTAACAAAATAGGTAAGGTAACAAGTAAAACAACGAATAAAGCAAAGTTATGAAACACACTAAATAACGTACGGTTTTTAGCAAGCTTCTTATAATAGAAGGGGTCGATTACCGATATAACCGCACACAAAACAATGAGGGAGGTAAAAAATGCTTGAGGATGGTCCCACTGCGTAACCGCTAAAAAAAACGGCAAAGCAAAAAATAGACTTTCTTGTTGCACCATTTGTAGAGCAAAACGCATTACATTAGGAGATACAGCCACACCAAATTTTTCTTCTACTTTGTCTCGTAGCCAATTATCAATAATTAGCCACAACCAACTAATAAGTAAAAATATCGCAATAACTTGCGAAAAAGACTCTTTTCTATCTACAAGTGCAAAGCTGGCAACGCCCGACAAAAACGCCAATACAGCCAATAATCCAGGCCGCTTTTGCATCGCGCTTATAAATTTGGCGATTATATTTTTACAGTAATCCATGTATGAGTGTTTCCGTACGGGTACGTACTTTATTATTTTTATTCAGAGTAAGGTTAGTTTAACCACTTTTAAATGAACAACAGATAGACGGATGGATTTAAACGCGTCATTTAACAGTACATCAAACTAACCATTTTTAATTAAATAAAAGCTCGGCATAGCGCGTCATTGGTACGTTTATTAATTTTTGTAACGCGTGAGCCTTAGCAAGTAATTCATCCTCACTAAGTACAGGCATTTTATTGTTAAAAGCAAAAACAATTTTATTCCCGCCTTCAATAATAAAACTAAAAATCTTTCCTGCAAATTCTTTCTTAAGTAGTTGATCAAACGCTTCTCTTTGCCCAACTTTGGTATGGCAAATATTAAGTACTAAAACACCATCAAAAGTGAGCGCATTTTTACAATCGCGTAAGTAGGATGATTGCACCTGATCTGATTCCATCCCTTCTGAGCTATATAAATCAGAAAAAATAACATCCGTTTTTATCTGCGTTTTTTTCATGTAGTTTGCCGCATCATCAATGTGAATAAACAAACGTTCTGACACAGGCAGTTCAAAATATTTTATAGCCATATCAGCCACGGCTTTACGGTATTCAACGGTATGTATGGTCAGTGAAGGAAACGCATGATAAAGACTTTTTGCTATAGAGCCCGCCCCAAGTCCCATTATCATCGCGGTTTTTAAATTTGGTATAAAAAAAATCGCAGCCATCATAGCTTGCGTATAAGCTAAGCTTAACCCATTAATATTATTTAACTTAATACAGCTTTGATAAATTTTTCCGTCAAAGCTGAGAATAAGATTCTTTTTTGTTTGATATACATAAACAGGGCCATGCTCATCAATAGTTGATGCAATACAAGTGCCTTTGATATCCACGAATACTCAATAGGTGAGGTGATGAAAAACGAGTATAACTTAGTTAACGTACTACCATTGCTACTAATATGGCTCATAACGCTTTTATTAATTTACAAGCATTTATACGTACTCAAAAAAGTCGGTTTATCATTTAGGTTAGATGAGCTGAAGTATCTGCTTTTATAGTGAATTAAAACTTTCCCAGTGATGACTCTTAGTACAAGCAACGACTTAACCTACTAAAAATTTGACTAATGTACTGTTATAGCTATAAAAAACCCCTTTGAATATTCCTCATGTTCAACATGAATAAAGTGCACACCACCACTAAAGAAGTCTAAACGGCTAAACATCCATCCTTTATTTTTACTGATTTGTGCCTTTTTTTCGTCAATTGCTACGTAATCGAATCTAACAATAATGATTAATGAATATGACTCATGTTTTATGTGAAATTAAACCGTTTTTCTTCATATCCCAATCAACGTATAAATTACTCATCCCTTAGCGCTAAACACTATTGCTAACAACTTAAAGCTGCTGAATACCTAAACCAGCTGAGCCAGCTTAGTAAGTTGTGTTGTAAGGCTAGTAAAGCGCAAAGCATCAATCAGGTTTAAATTATAAAATTGGATATAAACACGATGAAAAAAGATTTTACATTTAATATTAAGAGCGTTTCACTCGACGAAAATTATCATCCATCAACTAATACGCGTATCACAACCAACTTTGCTAATTTAGCCAGAGGTGAATACCGCAAAGCAAACTTACGTAACGCCTTAAACATGATTAACAACCGTTTTAATGCCCTAGCCCACTGGGATAATACCAAAGGTGAGCGTTATGCTGTTGAGCTTGAAATTGTCTCTGTTGAAATAGGTATTGAAGATGGCGGCGAAAGCTTCCCCTCTATCGAAATATTAAAAACAAATATTGTTGATCATAAAACAAATAAACGCATTGAAGGTATTGTAGGAAACAACTTTTCATCGTATGTGCGCGACTACGATTTTAGCGTACTTCTACAAGAGCATAATAAAGGTAAGTCTCAATTTAGCATTCCAGATGACTTTGGGGTTTTACATGGCAAACTATTTCAGTCATTCGTTAATTCGGATACATACAAACAAAACTTTAAAAAACCACCGGTTATATGTCTAAGTGTGTCAGATAACAAAACCTACAACCGCACTGAAAACCAACACCCGGTACTTGGCGTTGAATACGAGCCAAATGAATCGTCTTTAACTGAGCAATACTTCAAAAAAATGGGCTTGCAGGTACGTTACTTTATGCCGCCAAATAGTGCAGCGCCTTTAGCATTGTTTTTCTTTGGTGATTTACTTAATGATT
Organism: Pseudoalteromonas sp. SWYJZ98; assembly: GCF_015864495.1. Lineage (NCBI taxonomy): Bacteria > Pseudomonadati > Pseudomonadota > Gammaproteobacteria > Alteromonadales > Pseudoalteromonadaceae > Pseudoalteromonas > Pseudoalteromonas sp. SWYJZ98. Next base: position 60,295 of record NZ_JADYXA010000007.1, read on the forward strand.
ACAGCAATCTTGAGCTTATAAGCACCATTAGTACGATGGAAACGTTTCAAAAAATCTACAGACCAGAGATTTATAATGCCAACGCAACAGCGGGTAAATCATATAAACCAAACTTAAAAAACTTGGACCACTCACTAACGCAAATTGTGTATGACCGAGAAGAGCGCGGCAAGTTAGCAAACGAGCAAGGCAAGTTTGCGCAAGAGCATTTTATCAAGCCGTACCAAAGAGTTCTTGAGCAATTCTCTACTAGCTATCTGTCATAACAACTAATAGCAACAACCAGTAATAACGCGCTTAACGATACGTTTAATAATTAACTAAAATATACGGCATTATTTATTATGAAAAAATTACTACCTACATCTACCGCAGGCAGTTTACCTAAGCCTTTATGGCTTGCAGAGCCAGAAACACTTTGGTCACCTTGGAAATTACAAGGTGATGAATTAACCCAAGGAAAACACGACGCCCTACGTTTGTCATTATTCGACCAGCAACAAGCAGGCATTGATATTGTTAGCGATGGCGAGCAAACAAGGCAGCATTTTGTAACTACATTTATAGAGCACCTAAATGGCGTTGACTTTGAAAAACGTAAAACAGTAAAAATTCGTGACCGATACGACGCAAGCGTACCCACTGTTGTTGGCCCTGTTAGCCGTCAAAAGTCTGTGTTTGTTGAAGACGCTAAATTTTTACGCAAGCAAACCAAACAGCCTATTAAATGGGCATTGCCAGGCCCTATGACAATGATTGACACGCTTTATGACGATCATTATAAAAGCCGCGAAAAACTAGCGTGGGAATTTGCCATCATTCTTAATCAAGAAGCAAAAGAGTTAGAAGCCGCAGGCGTTGATATCATCCAATTTGATGAGCCCGCGTTTAACGTATTTTTTGACGAAGTAAATGAGTGGGGAATTGCCTGTTTAGAGCGAGCAATTGAAGGTCTTAAATGCGAAACCGCCGTGCATATTTGCTATGGCTACGGCATTAAAGCAAATACAGATTGGAAAAAAACACTAGGATCTGAATGGCGACAGTACGAAGAAGCATTCCCTAAGCTTCAGCAATCTAATATCGATATTATCTCACTAGAGTGCCATAACTCGCATGTACCAATGGATTTACTAGAACTCATTCGCGGTAAAAAAGTAATGGTAGGCGCAATTGATGTAGCAAATCATACTATCGAAACGCCAGAAGAAGTAGCTAATACGCTACGTAAAGCACTACAATTCGTAGATGCCGACAAACTCTACCCGTGTACAAACTGCGGCATGGCTCCACTGCCTCACCATATAGCCAGAGGTAAACTAAATGCCTTGAGCGCAGGGGCTGAAATTATAAGAAAACAATTATTAGAAAAGAACTAGAAAAGTAGCTTTAAAATACAAACTGTAAACAATAACAACTGTCGCACCATGTCATAGTAAAACCCATAAACATGGTGCGTTAGCTTAAACCGACTAAAGAACAAAGTTTAGGTTAGTTATTTAATTTTTTTATTTAAAAGCTCTAACCTATTTTTTGAAAAATCAATAACTGCTTGGTATTGAGTAAAAAAGGGAGAGCCTAACAAGCCATGTACTCCCTTTTCACCACCCGCTACCTGAACATGGTCAAGATTAAGTGACACAAAGTCAGGACTTTCAAACAAGGCATTTCCAAACTCAATTGAATGAACTTCTATATTCCCCATAGCGTGATCCGAAGTGCCCAAGCCTGCTGCATTCTCAACATTTAGTGTCTCTTCAATGCCTAACTCACTTAGGCATCCCCTGTCTAAAACAGATGCCCCAGCGCCAGTATCTAAAATAAAACGTAACAATTTACCGTTAATTTTAGCTTCAACAATTTGGTGTCCTGTTTCTGATATTTCAAACTCAATTACAGTTTTGCCTTCAGATAAATTCATATACGTTCCTTGTTATAAAGTTTTTAAAATCTTACTTACTATTTTCAGCTTCCCACAATTAATAGCCAAATTTTACTAGTCGCCCACCTCAGCGCGTTTTGTTAGGTAACGTTTATCACCTGAGGCTCAATATTTGTTAAAACATGAATGATTTCATTTGTAGTCATTACTGAATAATGAAACAGCTTATTGTTGTTTAAACTGAAAGTATTCGTTTTAGTTTGAGCATACTCCAATAAGCTTGAATCAGAATACACGCCGATTACGCCCGAATCACGGTTTTGATGATAGTCATGAAAATGGCTACTTTCAACATAAGTTTCAAATAAAACGGTATTCGTAAACACAACCATAAACCTTACGGGATCATCGCCTTTTATATAAGTTTTAAGGTTCAGTGTTAGTAACCCATCAACATACGATAATTTGTCTAAGCTCCAGTCTTGGTAATTATTTGTGACTTCATCGATGGCAGTATTCATTTAATTACCTAACGAGCCTGTAGATTAACTCGTTTCTATTTGTTTTTATTGATAAGCAAACCATAGCTGAGTTCCTATTTTGGTTCAATTGATTACTGTCTTTTTACACAGAATATAGAAGTGTTTGATATTGTTTTAATTGGCGTTTTGGAAGGGATTAAGGGTGGTTGAGTGGCTTTTATTTAGAGTAAGAGGGCTTACCCTTCTTAATTCATCGTGTTTTGCAGCTTTTCTATATTATGAGCAAGGCAATACAGTTGCCACACAATAAAGTAAAGGCATTGACTTTCGCTTGACCCCGTAAGGTCAGTTTATTCATGCCTTTGTTCACTGTAATATTCCGCTTTTTATTTAAAGGAAAGCCGGTTCGGTACAGCCGAGTCGTTTGCCATTCTTTAATAAACAGCTATCGTAGCCCGATTGTGCTGTCTATTTTTACTTTCATTTTGTCTACATAGCTCAGCTTTTTGCGTGATTCATTATTTATAATAGTGCACTCTTCATACTGTTTTTGTTGGCTTTTTTCCTAATGATTAGGATAGGTGTCATCCTAATCATTATTTTCCTCAAAGTGATGAGGAGGTGTCCACTAAAACGGGTCAGGAGCATTGTCCTTGTTTAACAGCTTGTTATAACTAATTACCACTTCTAAGCTGTTCTTTTAAGTTAACGTTTTCATTTTTCAATATTTCAACTTGCTGCTTGTAAGATGCAACTTCACTTTTTAAACTAGAAACATCAGACTGTATCTCATCTAGTTTTTCTACAATTTCTATGGAACGTGCATTCCCCAAAAAGAGAACAATTAACGCTATTACGAATAACGTGCCACCAGTTAACTTTACTTTTGATTCCATCCACTACAGCTCCTTTGGTTATAACAATTTTGTCTACGACATTTGTCGTTTTATAAACAGACAAATGTCCATATATTACAGTGCATTTATCTTAACCATCAAATAAACACCTGTAAACAATTAGTTAACTGGAAGTTATTTTTAATCAATACACAAATACACCGAAATGGTGAAGATCAGTAATATTGGACTAAACAACGAACACTGTCTATATATACAGTTAACTTTTAATAGAGATTCATATCATGAAATCACCTTTTTAACTATGATAGCCGAACAAATGTATCTAAAGCGTTATGCTAAAAGTACTATTAAAGCGTATTTATACTGGATAGCTTCGTTTATTCGATTTAACCCTATGAGGCACCCAACAACGATGGGACATAATGAGGTCGAACTTTTTTTAGCTTTTTTAAACTCGTTTAGTCAACCAACAAAATGTTGCTCCTAACACTCAAACACAAGCCTTAAATGCGTTGAGCTTTTTATTTAAAGAAGTGATTAAAAAGCCACTCTCATTAGGTTTTATTAAGAGCAAACGAGCAACTAATTTCACAACAAATTCCCAACGCCGTTATCAGCCCTTTTTCAAGATTATAAACTCCTCGATTTAAAACAAAGAAACACAGCCCGCAAGCGCCATGCTTTTTAAATCAACCTTAACCCCGCTTGTTTTACAAACGAATGCCGCCGTCTATTTCAACAACGCGGCCGGTAAAAAAGTCGTTTTCGATTATGTATTGTGCAGTATGCGCAATTTCGTCGCTTTCACCCAAGCGCCCTACTGGCGTTACTGCGAGCATACGTTGTTTGGCTTCGGGCTTCATGGCGTCTGTCATGGCGGTACTTATTACACCTGGTGCAATAGCGCCTACACGTATACCAAATCGGCCAAGTTCTTTAGCCCATGTGGTGGTAAGTGCCACTACGCCTGCTTTTGATGCTGCGTAATTTGTTTGGCCTATGTTACCTGCACGCGCTACGCTCGACATATTAACTATAACGCCGCCTTTGCCTGATTCAATCATGTGGCTTGCAGCTTCCCGCCCTGCTAAAAACACACCGGTCAGGTTTACATCAATAACTGATTGAAATTGCTCAAGAGACATTTTTTTTACCACCTTGCCGTCTTTAGCCTTTATAAACATGCCGTCGCGTAAAATACCGGCGTTGTTTATAAGCACACCGATGTGGCCAAAATCGCTGTTAATGGTATTAAATACGTTTTCTACTTCGCTCTCATTTGTTACGTTTGCGGCATAACCTTTAATATTGCTGGTTACACCTTCAAGCTGTGTCAATTGCTCGCATGCGTTGTTTAATAAGTCTTGTGCCATATCTATTAAAGCAATGTTAGCACCCATAAGTGCAAACTTTTGCGCCATTGCAAAGCCTAAACCTTGCGCGCCACCGGTTATTACTACCGTGTTATTTTTAATTTCCACGCGTTGCTCCTACTTAGAAAACAGTTTAAAAATGGCACTAAAGTCATCACTACCCGCACCTTGGTGCTGTAGCATAGTGTATAAATTTTTAGCCATTGAACCCATAGGGGTTGATGAATTACTTTGCTGAGCGGCTTCCATGGCAAGGCCTAAATCTTTAGCCATTAAATCCACCATAAAGCCAGGTTTGTAATCGTTACTAGCAGGGGCTGTATCCATTACACCTGGGCAAGGGTTGTAAAGTTCAAGCGTCCAGTTACGGCCAGAACTTGCGGTCATGATGTCGCTAAGTACTTTAGGATCGAGGCCATTATTTATACCCATTTGCAGTGCTTCGCTGGTGCCTGCCATTAAAATACTGAGTAGCATGTTATTACATATTTTTGCTACTTGTCCTGCGCCAATATCGCCTGCATGAAATATGTTTTTACCCATATCACTCAGCACTGTATTTGCTTTATCGAACGCGGCTTTTTCGCCGCCTACAATAAAAGTAAGTGTGCCTGCGGTTGCGCCTGCAACGCCGCCCGATACCGGTGCATCTACAAAGCTTATGCCTTGTTTGCCAAGTGCACTGCCTACAGTGCGTGCTGATTCTGCATCTATTGTTGAGCAATCAATTACTAATGTATTTTTGCTCAGCACATTAATTAAACCGCTGTCGTCGTTATTACCTAAATACAGCGATTTAACATGCTTGCCTGCAGGTAACATACTAATAAGTACGTCAGCATTGGTTGCGCACTGCTTTGCATCAACTGCTGCTTTTGCGCCTTTGCTTGCAAGTTCATTTACGACCGACTGGTTTAAATCGAACACACTCACAGTATGTCCAGCTTTAATTAAGTTAGCCGCCATTGGGCCGCCCATATTGCCTAAGCCGATAAAGCCAATATTGAGTTTAGTCATCGTCTTTCCTTTATTTGTGTGTTGGTGTGTCTAAGCCATTGAGTGGGTGGTTTTCGCCAAAGCGATTAGCAAAAAAGCTGTCGATTATTGTTTGTGGTACATCACTAAGAGTTTTGTACTGCCAATTAGGCGCGCCGTCTTTATCTATTAATAACGCTCTTACACCTTCTTGAAATTCACCTACTTCGCCAGCGCGCACCGACATACCCAGCTCCATTTTAAAACACGCTAATAAGCTTTTGCCTTTGCTTGTTTTTAATTGCTCACTAACGAGTGCACAGCTTAGTGGGCAGCCATGTTTAAGTGATTTTTGAGCGCGTTGTAGCCACTTATCGTCAGTGGTTAGCCCTAAAATATAATCTACCTGCTCCTGCAAAGTTGTAAACTCACCCAGCTTTTGAATCGTTTTGAGATTAGCTTTTACATTGCCTTTTGGCATACGCGCAGATTGGTTGTCTAAATCGGTTAATAACTTAGTTAAACGCTCATGATTTAAGCTTGCGGTTTTCCCCCACTTTGCAGTTAAAATTTGTGCAAGCATGGAATCATATTTAGTGCTGTCGATGAAGTGATCGGCAAGCGATACAAAACGCGCGTCGTCGCAGTTAATTGATGCTGACGTTAGCCCTAAAAATAACCCGACGTTTTGTGGCATTTTATGTAAAAAGTAACTCCCGCCTACATCTGGGTATAAACCTATGGTTTGCTCTGGCATGGCAATGCGAGATGTTTCGGTTACAACGCGGTGGCTAGCACCGGCCATTAGCCCTAAACCGCCGCCCATCACTATGCCGTTACCCCAAACGAGGATAGGTTTATCAAAGGTATGAATAAGGTAATCAAGCTTGTACTCTAGCGTAAAAAACTCTTCAACTAAGCTTGTTGGTTTACCTTGCGCCATTGCATGATGAAGGCTTACAACATCGCCACCTGCACAAAATGCTTTATCGCCTGCGCCTTTTAACAACACCATTGCAATAGCATCATCGTCTTGCCAAGCTCGCAATTGTGGTTCAAGTAATTTGATCATCTCAAAATTAAGTGCATTTAACGCTTTTGGCGCATTGAGTGTAATAAGCCCAATTAAACTGCCGTTTTCTGCGGTTGCGGTTTCAAATACCACGGGTTCATCAGCGCTATTTAATAATGTTAAAGCACTCATTAGCCGTTTACCCAGTTAGCGCGGCGTTTTTCTAAAAAGGCATTTACGCCTTCTTGTTGATCTTCGGTATCAAATAAACCAATAAATAACTCGCGCTCAAGAGGTAATACACTTGCCATTGGTTGTTGGCGCCCTTTTTGAATCAATGTTTTACATGCTGCAACTGAGGTGGGGCTTTGATCGGCCACTTGGTTGGCAAGTTTTAGTGCTGCCGCAAAGCTTTCACCTTGTGGTACTACTTCCTCTACTAAGCCAATTTGCAAGGCTTTATCAGCTTTTAAACGCTCGCCGCATAAAATCATCCGTTTTGCCCAGCCTTCGCCTACAAGCCATGCTAAATTTTGTGTGCCACCCGCACAGGGTAATAAGCCAACTTTAGCTTCAGGCAATGCCATTTGTGCTTGCTCTTCAGCTATACGTATATCGCACGCAAGCGCAACTTCTAGCCCGCCACCCATTGCATAACCATTAATGGCTGCAACCGACACGCCTCTAAAATTAGTAAGCGCTTCAAACGCTTCACCAAATACACACGACATATCAGCAGCTATACCTTTATCGCCACCTGCAAATACGTTTAAATCGGCACCGGCGCTAAAAAACTTCTCGCCTTCGCCAGTAAGTACTAAGGCATAAATATTTTTATTATTGTTTAGCTCGTTAACGGTATTTTTTAAGTCAACTAAGGTGTCTTTTGTCCAGGTGTTTGCTGGCGGGTTAGACATCGTTAAAATAGCAACATGACCTTCGGTTGTAAGTTCAATACTCGGATTAGATTTAGATTCTGACATACATTGCTCCTTATAAAACGTCGCTTGCAGACTCAGCCAAAATACGGCGCGCTATAATCACACGCATAATTTCGTTAGTGCCTTCTAAAATTTGATGAACGCGTACATCACGTACATGGCGCTCAAGCGGGTATTCTTTTATGTAACCGTAACCACCATGAATTTGCAGTGCGTCGTTACATACGGTAAAGCCAACATCGGTAGCAAAACGTTTAGCCATGGCGCAGTAAGTTGTTTTTTCAACGTCGTTATTATCAAGTTTAAATGCAGCAAGCCTTACCATTTGGCGCGCAGCTACAAGCTCGGTGTTCATATCGGCAATTTTAAATTGCAAAGCCTGAAACGCAGCCAATGGTTTACCAAATTGCGTGCGTTCTTTTAAATATTCACGGGCGGTATTAAGCGCCGCTTGCGCTGTACCAATTGAACATGTGGCAATGTTAATTCGACCGCCATCAAGGCCTTGCATCGCAAATTTAAAGCCTTCTCCCTCTGCGCCTAACAAGTTATGCGCAGGAATGCGCACATCTTCAAAGCTAATTAAGCGTGTAGGTTGTGCGTTCCAACCCATTTTTTCTTCAGCTTTGCCATATTCAACGCCTTTTGCGTCGGCAGGCACTACAAATGCCGAAATACCCGCAGCGCCTTCGCCGCCTGTACGTGCCATTACCACTAATACTTCGGTTTCGCCCGCGCCCGATATAAACATTTTTGAGCCGTTAATAACGTACTCATCGCCCTCAAGCACGGCTTTTGTTTTAAGTGATGCGGCATCTGAGCCCGAGCCTGGCTCTGTTAAACAGTAAGAGGCAAGTAGCTCGCCCATTACTAATTGCTCTACGTATTTGTCTTTAACGGCATCGGTACCAAAACTTGCTACCATCCAGGTGGCCATATTATGAATGGTCAACATGGCCGTTGTTGCGGTACAGCCCATAGCAAGTTGTTCAAAAATAATGCTCGAATCTAAACGAGATAAACCAAGGCCGCCGGCTTCCTCTGGCGTGTATAAACCACAAAAACCAAGCTCGCCCGCTGCTTTAATCGTATCTTTTGGAAAAATATGTTCGCGATCCCATTTTGCTGCATGGGGCGCAAGTTCTGACTCGGCAAATTGGCGTGCTGTTTGAGCAAAGGCTTGTTGATCTTCAGATAAGTTAAAGTCCATGTTAGACCTCTTTAATTGTGTTAGTTGTGTTGTTAGTGTTTCCCGTCACGGGAGTAGTTTGTGACGAGCGGCGAAGGCTTATGTGTGTGTTGTGTGTGAAGTAGCCTTCGCGCCCATCTTTTTTATTAATTATTCTTTTATTTACTCATTTTTTAATTACGATTATTTTAAGTTAATACTCATGTTTGGACCCGAAGCAATATCGTCTTCAAACCAACGTGATGTAATCGTTTTAGTTTCTGTGTAAAAGCGAATACCTTGTTTACCGTACGTGTGCGTATCGCCGTAAAACGAGCCTTTCCAACCAGTGAACGAAAAGAACGGAAGTGGCACCGGAATTGGCACATTAATACCTACTTGGCCTACTTCAATTTCGTGTTGGAATTTACGAGCCACTGCGCCGCTTGAGGTAAATAACGAGGTGCCGTTACCGTAAGGGCTATCGTTAATAAGGGCGATTGCTTCATCAAGCGTGTTTACAAACATACACGCCAGTACTGGACCGAATATTTCTTCTTTGTATAAATCCATCTCTTTGGTTACATCGGTAAATAACGTTGGGCCAACCCAGTTACCTTGCTCATACCCTTCAACCGTAAAGTCAGAGCCATCAATTAAACAGGTAGCGCCTTGCTCTTTACCACCAGCAATGAGTGATAAAATACGTGCCTTTGCTGCTTTTGATGTTTGTGGACCGTATGCCGCGTTTGCATCATCCCACAAGCCTGGGCGTACATTTTCAAAGCCTGCTTTTATTTCATCTACCCACTGACTTGCTTGGCCTACAAACACAGCAACCGAAATACCCATACAACGCTGGCCAGCAGCACCGACTGATGCACCTACTAGGTTGTTTACAACGTGAGATTTACTTGCATCTGGCATAATAACCATGTGGTTTTTAGCGCCAACACAGGCTTGCACGCGCTTAAGGTTTTGCGTGCCTTTAGAATAAATATAAGCACCTACACCACACGAGCCAACAAACGAAATAGCGCGTACTGTTTTATCTTCTAGTAAGCGGTCTACTTGTGGTTTTGTACCGTGAACAACTTGTAATACGCCTTTTGGTGCACCGGCTTCAATAAATAGCTCTGCTAAACGCATTGGTGTAAGTGGATCTTGCTCTGACGGTTTTAAAATAAAGGTGTTACCACACACAATAGCCAGCGGGAACATCCAAAGTGGGATCATTGCCGGAAAGTTAAACGGGGTAACGCCCGCACACACGCCAAGTGGCTGCATGTAAGAATACGTATCGATTTTACGCGCTACGTTTTCCATTGTTTCACCCATCATTAATGATGGTGCGTTAGCGGCTTGTTCTACTACTTCAATACCACGCCAAACATCGCCTTTTGCATCTTCAAATGTTTTACCCAATTCGTGGCAAATAATGGTAGCAAGCTCATCGTGGTGTTCCTTTAATAGCGCAGCGTACTTCATCATAATGCGAGCACGTTCAGTAATAGGTACGTCTTTCCATGTTTTAAACGTCTCAGAAGCTGAGGCAATTGCCGCGTCCATTTCTGATTCTGTGGTACATGGCACTTGTGCAAGTACTTCTTGAGTTGCTGGGTTTATAACATCGATAAGCTCTTTTGATGCTGATTGAATAAATTCGCCATTAATAAGTAGTGGTACTTGGTGCATGATTAAATCCTAGTGTGTGAGTTGTGTGTTCTCTTTTAAAATTGGTAGCGCCGCTTTGTTAGTATTATTAGTGCAGCGCTTTTATAGTTATTCGTACAGCTTTCTTATAACTATTAAATACCTAGTTAATACGCTTCTACGGCCATAGCAACCGCTTCACCGCCACCAATACATAAAGACGCAATGCCTTTTTTAAGGCCTCGGTTTTTAAGGGCATGAATTAGCGTTACTAAAATACGCGCGCCGCTTGCACCAATTGGGTGGCCAAGTGCACATGCACCGCCATTGACGTTTACTTTGCTTTCATCAAGTTTTAACTCGTTAATAGCCAGCATGGTTACCATGGCAAATGCTTCGTTAATTTCCCAAAGGTCAACATCGCTTACAGCCCAGCCTGCTTTTTCAAGCACGCTGTTCATAGCCCCTACTGGCGCTACTGTAAATTCACTTGGTTTTTGAGAATGCGTGCTGTGCGCTACAATTTTACAAAGCGGTGTTAAGCCCTGCTCTTTTGCTTTTGATTCGCTCATTAATATAAGCGCTGCGCCACCGTCTGAAATTGACGATGAATTAGCCGCTGTAATGGTCCCGTCTTTTTTAAAAGCAGCACGTAAGGTAGGAATTTTTTCTGGGCGGGCGTTGCCTGGTTGCTCATCAATCGATACTGTTACATCGCCTTTGCGTGTTTGCATTGTATGGGGTGCAACTTCGTTATCAAAGCTACCGTTTTGTATCGCGGCTTTAGCTTTACTTAATGAGCCTAATGCAAACGTATCCATTTGCTCGCGGCCAATGCCGTATTCGTCGGCGGTGTCTTGTGCAAAACAACCCATAGCTTTGTTGTCGTAGGCATCTTCAAGGCCGTCGCTCATCATGTGATCTTTTATTTCGCCGTGACCCATACGCATTCCGCCACGCGCTTTTGGAATAAAGTACGGTGCGTTTGTCATGCTTTCCATGCCACCAGCAATAGCAGATTGAATAGAGCCGGCTTTAATTAAATCGTTTGCAAGCATGGCTGCTTTTAAACCAGATCCGCACACTTTATTAATTGTTGTAGCGCCAGTGCTAAGTGCAAGCCCTGCTTTTAACATTGCTTGGCGTGCAGGCGCTTGCCCAAGGCCCGCTGGTAATACGCAGCCCATAATTACTTCATCTATAGCGTTATTAGCTAAACCAGTTTGTGCAAGTGCGCTGGCAATGGCGGTAGCGCCAAGCTCGGTAGACTGCGCATCACTTAACGCTCCCATAAAACCACCCATTGGGGTGCGTTTTGCTGCTACAATTACCACTGATTCTAAAGTCATAACTAACTCCATTGTATTTATTTGCAAATAGTTGTTAGTATATTTGCTCTATTAATTTAGTATTCATTTATTATTTAATACCCTCACACAATACTAACGTTTACGCCAACGTCAACTAAAAACAGCTTAATTTTTAGTTTTATAAGTGTAAGGATTATTTTCCATCGGTTAGACCACACTGATGGAATAAAAATAACCCATTGAATATTAACAACATAAATCAAAACCTCGCTTAAACATCCCTTTATAAATAGTTTCAAATCAAACCAAGCTTTACCTTTACGTAAACTTCACTTATATTGGGGTTATTCGAATGAGGTAAATACAATTATGAAACCAGATAATCAAACAAACTTTGCAAGCTCAGCCAAAATGCCGGCCAGTAATGAACAAACATTTAGCATTAGCGAACTCGCTAAAGAATTTGACATTACAACCCGCTCTATTCGCTTTTACGAAGACCAAGGGTTAATAACTCCAGAGCGTAATGGTCAAACCCGTATTTATTCAAAACGCGATAAAGTGCGTTTAAAACTAATATTACGTGGTAAGCGCCTTGGCTTTACATTGGCCGAAACCGGACGTTTGTTTGAACTGTACGACGCAGATAAATCAAGCGCTAAGCAGTTGGTTACTATGCTTGACCTTATATCAGAAAAAAAAGCAGATCTATCTCAACAAATGGACGACATTAAAGTTGTTCTTATGGAGTTGGTGACGGCCGAGCGCCGCTGCAGAGACACGCTTAATAAAATAGACGAGTAAGTTTATTTTTAAAATAAAAACACACTGACAACACACACGTCACACAGGAATGAATCATGAGCACTATTTCACTATATAAAGAAATGAACTTTGGCCTTGGCGAAACCGCCGATATGATCCGCGACCACGTAAACAGTTTTGCGAGTCAGGAGATTGCCCCGCTTGCTGAAAAAACGGACTTAGATAACGCTTTTCCAAATCAACTTTGGACTCAAATGGGCGAAATGGGCGTACTAGGTATGACCGTATCTGAAGAACTTGGCGGCGCCGGTTTAGGTTACTTAGAACATGTTATTGCTATGGAAGAAATTAGCCGTGCCAGTGCCTCTATAGGGTTAAGCTATGGAGCACATTCAAACCTGTGCGTTAATCAAATTAACCGTAACGGCACACAAGCTCAAAAAGAAAAATACTTACCTAAGCTTATTAGTGGCGAGCACATTGGTGCCCTTGCAATGAGTGAGCCTAATGCGGGCTCTGACGTTGTATCGATGAAACTCAAAGCCGAAAAAAAAGGCGATAAGTACATTTTAAACGGCAATAAAATGTGGATCACTAATGGTCCTGACGCACACACACTCGTTATTTACGCTAAAACAGATTTAAACGCTGGCGCTAAAGGCATTACCGCATTTATTGTTGAAAGTGACTTTCCTGGTTTTTCAACAGCACAAAAGCTCGACAAACTGGGTATGCGCGGCTCAAATACCTGTGAGCTAGTATTTGAAAACTGCGAAGTACCCGAGGAAAACATTTTAGGTAACTTAAACGAAGGCGTTAAAGTTCTTATGAGTGGCCTTGATTACGAACGCGTAGTACTTGCAGCGGGCCCGCTTGGCATAATGCAAGCGTGTATGGACATAGTGGTACCGTACATTCATGAGCGTAAACAGTTTGATACCCCGATTGGTCAATTTCAGTTAATTCAGGGCAAAGTAGCCGACATGTATACACAAATGAATGCTGCCCGCTCATACGTATATACAGTAGCTAAAGCGTGTGACCGTGGTGAAACGACCCGTAAAGATGCAGCCGGAGCAATTTTATACGCAGCAGAGCTTGCAACTAAAATGGCGCTAGATGCAATTCAAATTTTAGGTGGCAATGGCTATATAAACGAATACGCAACGGGTCGCCTTCTTCGTGACGCTAAATTATATGAAATTGGTGCAGGTACATCAGAAATACGCCGCATGCTTATTGGCCGCGAACTTTTCACAGAAAGCCGTTAAGGATTAAACCATGACTATTTTAAAATCGAGCGTTAATCCTCACGATCCAACGTTTGTGCAAAACCATAAAAATATGTCAGCGCTGGTGGATGATTTACGCAGTAAAGTAGCCACAATTTGCCAAGGTGGAGGCGCTGCATTAAAGGAGCGCCACGAAGGCCGTGGTAAATTATTTGTACGCGACCGCATAAATACATTAATTGACGAAGGCTCACCGTTTTTAGAAATTTCACAGTTTGCTGCCTTTGGTGTGTACGAACAAGCAATACCTTGTGCAGGCGTTGTAGCCGGTATTGGCCGTGTTAAAGGCGTTGAATGCATGATTATTGCAAACGATGCCACGGTTAAAGGCGGTACATATTTTCCGCTTACCGTTAAAAAGCATTTACGCGCACAAGATATCGCCGAGCGTTGCCACTTACCGTGTATTTATTTGGTGGATTCGGGCGGTGCAAATCTGCCAGAGCAAGATGATGTATTTCCAGATAAGTTGCATTTTGGTCGTATTTTTTATAACCAAGCCCGTATGTCGGGCAAAGGCATTCCACAAATTGCCGTGGTAATGGGATTATGTACCGCAGGTGGTGCGTACGTACCTGCAATGGCCGATGAAAGCATTATTGTAAAAGATCAAGGCACTATATTTTTAGCAGGTCCGCCCCTTGTAAAAGCAGCAACAGGCGAAGAAGTAACCGCCGAAGAGTTAGGCGGCGCCGATGTGCACTGTAAAATTTCGGGTGTTGCCGATCACTACGCTGAAAACGACGCCCATGCGCTTTCTATTGCGCGCCAATGTATTGAGCGTATTAATTACACACGCCCTACTGCCCCTCTTCTAGATGATGTAAAACCACCCCGTTACGATATAAACGAGCTTTACGGCATTGTAGGCACCGACCTTAAAAAGCCGTTTGATGTACGCGAAGTAATAGCGCGCACAGTGGACGACTCATCATTTGATGAATTTAAACGTTACTTTGGTGAAACGCTGGTCACCGGCTTTGCCAGTATTTATGGCAATCCGGTTGGCATAGTAGCTAATAACGGTATTTTATTTAGTGAGTCGGCGCAAAAAGGCGCGCACTTTATTCAGCTGTGTGCTCAGCGCAGTATTCCTTTAGTGTTTTTACAAAATATTACCGGCTTTATGGTGGGTAAAAAATACGAAGCCGAAGGCATTGCAAAGCACGGCGCTAAAATGGTGATGGCGGTTTCGTGTGCTGATGTGCCTAAATTCACTGTACTTATTGGCGGCTCTTACGGCGCAGGTAACTACGGAATGTGTGGCCGCGCATTTGAACCAACCATGATGTGGATGTGGCCTAATGCCCGTATTTCGGTAATGGGCGGCGAACAAGCTGCTGGTGTAATGGCGCAAGTTAAACAAGATGGTTTAGCACGTAAAGGCCAAAACATGAGCGAGCAAGAAATCAGTGATTTTAAAAAGCCAATTATTGATCAATACGAAGAGCAAGGTCACCCGTATTACGCAAGTGCACGCTTGTGGGATGACGGCATTATAGACCCTGCCGACACGCGTAATGTATTAGGGCTTGCGTTAACGTCTGCGAATAACGCACCAAAACGTGATTCGAAATTTGGCGTATTTAGAATGTAACCGGAGCGCAAAATGTCAGTAACACTACAAATAACAAAATCTAATGTGGCTGTACTTGTGTTAAGCCGCCCAGAAAAAAGAAATGCATTTAACTGTGAAGTAATACACGAACTTATTCAGTGTATTGAACATGCAAATACGCTTGATATTCGTGCTTTGGTTTTAAAAACAGAAGGTAAACACTTTTCAGCCGGTGCTGATTTAGCTTGGATGAAATCGATGGCGGATAACAACTACGCCGATAACCTAGCTGATTCAATGCAATTAGCTAAATTAATGCAGGTATTGGCAAGCTCCCCGCACCCTACAATTTGCGCTGTGCAAGGTGCTGCTTTTGGTGGTGCTCTGGGCTTAATTGCCTGTTGCGACATAGCCCTTAGTAAAGACGATGCGCAATTTTGTTTAAGCGAAGTAAAGCTGGGTCTTATTCCGGCTGTTATTAGCCCATACGTCATTAAAGCGATTGGTGAACGCGCTGCTCGCAGGTACTTTTTAACGGCTGAAGTGTTTGATGCACATACTGCTAAGCAACTTGGTTTAATTCATCAAGTAACCGGTAATTTAGACTGTGCGCTCGATAATATGCTGCAAACACTGATTGATAACGGACCTGTTGCAGTAAAAGCCGCAAAAGCATTAATTAACGATGTAGCAAATAAAGAAATTACCGATGAACTCATTGAGCTTACCGCAGAAAGTATTGCAAAAATTCGCGTATCTGAAGAAGGTCAAGAAGGGCTAAGTGCTTTTTTTGATAAACGCCCACCCGCTTGGCAACTGTAGGATTGATTATGAAGACACAACGATTACAAAAAATACTGATTGCCAATCGTGGAGAAATTGCGTGCCGAGTAATACGCACCGCAAAACAAATGGGCTTAACCACGGTCGCAGTTTATTCTGATGCAGACAAACATGCCCAGCACGTAAAAATGGCTGACGAGGCTTACCATATTGGTGCCGCACCAAGTAAAGATTCGTATTTGGTGGCAGACAAAATTTTACAAGTTGCTAAAGACTGCGGCGCTGATTGTATTCACCCAGGCTATGGTTTTTTATCTGAGAACAGCGAATTTGCTAAAGCCTGCGAAGCTAATAACATTGCTTTTATAGGGCCACCAGCAAGCAGTATTGAAGCAATGGGGTCTAAAACCCGCGCTAAAGAAATAATGGCAGCTGCTAATGTACCGTTAGTACCTGGTTATTACGGTGATAAACAAGACCCTGCTTTTTTACAAAGTGAAGCTGAAAAAATTGGCTACCCTGTACTAATTAAAGCCGCCTTTGGTGGCGGTGGTAAAGGCATGCGCATTGTACAAAAAGCAAAAGACTTTATGAGCGCACTACAAGGTGCGCAACGTGAAGCGATTGCCGGTTTTGGTAACGATTTAGTATTACTTGAGCGCTACGTTAACCAGCCTCGCCATGTTGAAGTGCAAGTATTTGCAGATAACTACGGTAACTGTGTTTATTTAGGCGATCGTGATTGTTCTTTGCAACGTCGTCATCAAAAAGTAATTGAAGAAGCCCCTGCTCCGGGTTTATCTGACGAACTACGCAAAGAAATGGGCGAAGCGGCTGTACGTTGTGCACTGGCTATAAATTATAGAGGCGCAGGTACGGTTGAGTTTTTACTGTGTGGCGATGAATTTTTCTTTATGGAAATGAATACGCGCCTTCAAGTAGAACACCCTGTGACCGAAATGGTAACGGGTGTAGATTTAGTCAATTGGCAAATTAATATTGCGGGTGGGCAAACATTGCCACTGACACAAAGTGATATTCAATTGCAGGGTCATAGCTTTGAAGCACGTGTATACGCAGAAGATCCAGCCAACGACTTTATTCCGTGCTCGGGCACTATTGAAGCACTACACACACCGCTTAACAGTGAATTTGTACGCATTGATACAGGCATTGCACAAGGCGACGAAATCAGCCCGTTTTACGATCCAATGATTGCAAAACTTATTGTGCACGACGACAATCGCGAACAAGCACTGAGCCGCTTACAACAAGCCCTTGAGCAATTTCATTTAGCGGGTTTTAGCACTAACATTGGCTTTTTACATAATTTAGCAAGCCACCCTACCTTTAAACAGGGTGCGCCAAGCACACACTTTATTGCTGAGCAAGGTGATTCGTTAGTTGCTGTTGACGAATCGTTATTGCAAACAAGCCAGCTTATTGCTGCTTTTGCGTATTTAGAATCGTTAACTAACACCCAAAATGCGCAAAGCAGTGCAAGCCCGTGGCAACAACTAACTGGATTTACACTCAATTCACCACAAGCAATTAAAGTCCCTTTTGCCGATTTACAGCTAAGCGCTATAAAAACAGCAGCGGGTTATAGTATTACGCATAACGAGCATGTATTTAAACTACAAGGCACATTAAATAATAATCTGTGCACTGTATTTATTAACGGTGAAAAACATAGCGCGCACGTAACTACGGTTGGTAATAGTACTGCGGGCAATATTATCACTGTTATGAATAAAGCACTGCAAACTAAGCTTGAACTAGTTGATAAACATTATATTAGTTCGCACGAAAGCGAAGCTTTGCCACTTGCCGCGCCGCTTAATGGCACAGTAGTTAAGCACTTAATCGACATTGGTAGCACAATTACCAAAGGCGATGCGGTTGTTATTATCGAAGCCATGAAAATGGAATACACGCTAAACGCACCGCATGACGGCATTTTAAAAAGCTACTGTTTTGGTGAAGGCGAATTAGTAACGCATGGTGCTCTGCTTGCTATTGTCGAAGATACAACAGAGGAAGGTGCATAATGAGTGCCTTTCCAAATAAAGTACGTATTGTTGAAGTTGGCGCGCGAGACGGCCTACAAAACGAAAAAACAGTAAGCACAGCCGATAAAGTAGCGCTTATTAACGCCCTAAGTGCTGCAGGTTTAAAAGATATTGAAGCGGGCGCGTTTGTCTCCCCTAAGTGGGTGCCACAAATGGCAGACTCAGCGGATGTAATATCAGCGCTAGATTTACCCAATGTAAATTTAAGCGCCCTTACACCTAACTTAAAAGGTGCACAAGCAGCGCACGCTGTTGGCATTAAAGAGTTTGCTATATTTACCGCTGCAAGTGAGTCGTTTTGTCAAAAAAATATCAACTGCTCAATTGAGCAAAGTATTGAACGTTTTAGTGAAGTAATGGCGTTTGCTAAAGCTAATAATATTCGTGTACGTGGTTATGTAAGCTGTGTGCTAGGTTGCCCTTATGAGGGTGAAATTAACCCGCAAGCAGTACTAAGTGTATCGCAAAAGCTATTAGATTTAGGCTGTTACGAAGTAAGCCTTGGCGATACCATAGGTGTTGGCACCGCAAAAAAAGTAACGCAATTAATCGAGTTACTTTTAACGCACATTGATAAAGCCAAGTTGGCCGTGCATTTTCATGATACATACGGCCAAGCGCTCACAAATATTTACGCAGCTTTAAGCCTAGGTATTGCAACGGTTGACGCGGCAGTTGCGGGCCTTGGTGGCTGTCCTTATGCAAAGGGGGCGTCAGGAAATGTTGCCACCGAAGATGTAGTTTACTTACTGCAAGGGCTTGGCATTGAACACTCAATTGATTTACAAAGGTTAAGTGACGCTGGCTGGGAGATAACCAAAGTACTTGGTAAGCAACCTGTGAGCAAAGTATCAGTGGCACTACACACTAAATAACCTGAGCTCTGGATAATAAATCTATCTCGAGCAGCTATTTTCAGCACTAACTGCGTTGAATTTACTTGCAATAGACCAGCTATTGACGCGTAAATTCGCCTTGTTTTCACTGAAAATCTCTGGCTAGAGAAAATAAATTTAAATATCAACCTAATTCAATATGTTAGTAAATCTCTTAACCAGAGTTCAGGTTAAATGGCTATCTTATAAAATGATAATTAAAGATAATTAACAACAAATAGCACACAATGAGGAGAGACTCATGGCCGGTTTTGATAAGGTAGTTTCTAGTTACGAAGCTGCAATGGAAGGATTAAAAGACGGCGATACCATTATTGCCGGTGGTTTTGGTTTATGTGGTATTCCTGAGGGCTTAATTAAACAAATTAAGCACATGCAAACAAAAAACTTAACCGTAGTATCTAATAACTGTGGTGTTGATGACTTTGGTTTAGGTATTTTATTACAAGACAAACAAATTAAAAAAGTAGTTGCCTCGTACGTTGGCGAAAATGCCCTATTCGAGCAGCAGTTATTAAGTGGCGAAATTGATGTAGAGCTTACGCCTCAAGGTACACTAGCTGAAAAAATGCGTGCTGGTGGCGCGGGTATACCTGCGTTTTACACCGCAACCGGTTACGGTACTCCTGTGGCTGAGGGTAAAGATGTAAAAGAGTTTAATGGTCGCCCGTATATTTTAGAAGAATCTATAACGGGTGAATTTGCTATTGTTAAAGCGTGGAAAGCCGACCGCTTTGGTAATTTAGTGTTTAGACACACCGCCATGAACTTTAATCCAATGGCGGCAACAGCGGGCAAAATTACCGTTGCCGAAGTAGAAGAAATTGTAGAGCCGGGTGAGCTTGAACCAAGCCAAATTCATACCCCGGGTATTTTTGTAAATCGCGTTATTAAAGGCAGCTTTGAAAAACGCATTGAACGTGTAACAACACGAGATTAAGCAGGAGCAAAATTATGGCATTATCACGTGAACAAGTTGCAATGCGCGTTGCACAAGAACTACAAGACGGTTACTACGTAAATTTGGGCATAGGAATTCCGACACTCGTCGCAAACTATGTACCAGATGATATTGAAGTTATGTTACAGTCCGAAAATGGCCTTTTAGGCATGGGCCCGTACCCGACTAAAGCAGAGCTAGACGCCGATATGATTAACGCGGGTAAAGAAACCGTGACAGCAGCCACAGGTGCAGCCATATTTAATAGTGCAGATAGTTTTGCCATGATACGGGGTGGTCATGTAGACTTAACCGTTCTGGGTGCATTTGAAGTTGACCAGAACGGCAACATCGCATCGTGGATGATCCCTAAAAAGCTGATTAAAGGCATGGGTGGCGCGATGGATTTAGTCGCTGGCGCGAAAAATATTATTGTTACTATGACCCATGCAAGTAAGCATGGTGACTCTAAACTATTAGAGGCCTGCTCTTTACCGCTTACTGGCGTTAATTGCGTAAAAAAAATAGTAACAGATTTAGCCGTATTAGAAGTTAAAGACGGCGCATTTCATCTATTAGAACGTGCTCCGGGCGTTACTGTTGATGAAATCATTAGTAAAACAGCAGGTAAATTACTTGTTGACGGTGAAGTTCCAGAAATGGCTTTTTAGGCTTTAGCTTAAAATAACGCTTTACCCTGTACCGACCTCATTCCCAGTGCCAATGGCGCTGAGTTACCCAAAATCCCTCTTACGAGGGATTTTTTTTATCTTTTGTCATTATTTTTACCGTCATTCATACATCTGTAGTAAATTTTATCTATAATACAAATATAAATTAAATGTAAGCGCTTAGATTCTTTGCACTATTTAGTGGATAGCCTGCACCCTTTTTGTGAACTAGCGTTAACTTTATTTTTAACCTACTGATATTTAAACACTAAATAGTTGGTTCAAATTTTGCCTAAGTAAGGCGTCTCAATAAATTAAATAATTCTGGAAAACATGCAAACTCCTATTCGTGGCCTTCGCTCTTTTTGCTTTGCCGCAAGAAGCCTAAGTTTTAAGCATGCAGCTAATGAGCTGTACTTAACGCCGTCTGCGGTAAGCCATCAAATAAAACAACTTGAAGAACAACTTGGTATTGAGCTTTTTCAACGTAAAACGCGTTCAATTAGCTTAACCACAGCGGGTAAAAACTTTTTTGATGCTGTGTCTCCTATCATCACAATGTTAGAGAGCACCATTAATGAGTTTAGTCAGATGCAGCAAAATACAAATTTGACGATTACCCTGCCTGAATTTTTTGCCAGCGAACTACTCATGCCTAAATTAAGTGAGTGGACGTCAGAACACCCTAATATAAACCTGCAAATGGACACGCTTAAAACACGCAAAGAATTAACGCGTCATAGCGATTTATCTATTGTATTGTCCTCTGGTAAACCTACTGAAGGGTTAGCGACTGAGTTGTTTAACCTTGAATATATTCCTGCATGTAATAAAAAATTGCTCGATCAGTGGAGGGACGATCATCGTCAAGCGCTTAACCAAGTTCCCCTCATCCTCCACAAAGCTCGCCCTTGGGCATGGCACCAGTGGGCCGAAAAAGCGGGTATTGATGACTTTTCTCCTTCGCAGATTATTCAAATAGATAGCATGTTTGGTGTAGCGCGTGCAGCGCAGCAAGGCATGGGCATTGCGCTTATTCCACTGCCTATTAGTCAAAGCTGGTTAGATGAGCAATGGCTGTACAAATTATTCGAGCAGCCTTTAACAACTAAAGATAAATACTATTTAGTGCAGCACGAATCAAGCACGCCTAATCACCCGCTTGATTTATTTGCGAAGTGGGTTGTAAATACGTTTAGAAAAATCCAAGAATAATCCCCTATTAGACGAGTTCAGTAATACAACCCACTCTGTGTTTTATTACTGAACTCGTCTAAACCTCTCTGCAATTTTTAATAATATTTTTTATTTAAATACATAAACTTAACGCCGAGCATTAGACTAAAGTCTATAGTTTAATTTTTTTCACTCATTGGTTTCATTTTTATCGTTTGTCGAAAATAAAGTTAAATATTAAAGTTACTTCATCAGCTCAAAACAACTTAGTTAATTTGTTTTTTAAGAGCAATAAATGCAACCTTTTGAGTTTTAGTAACTCAAACTTAGCAGTGAAAAGAATCTTATATTGTGTGTGTAAGATGTTGTCAGTGTGAAAAAGCGGTTCAAGTTAGGTGGTGACTTGGCTTGAACTGTTTTTATTCTTGGCTCAACCACATGATATGCATTACAAAGCTACTAAAGCGTAGCAAACCGAATCTTTATATTGTGTGTGAAGATGTTGTCAGTGTGAAAAGCGGTTCAAGTTAGGTGGTGACTTGGCTTGAACTGTTTTTATTCTTGGCTCAAACCACATGATATGCATTACAAGGCTACTAAAGCGTAGAAAACAGAATCTTTATATTGTGTGTGAAGATGTTGTCAGTGTGAAAAGCGGTTCAAGTTAGGTGGTGACTTGGCTTGGACTGTTTTTATTATTAAGCACATACATAATATAGCTATATACAGATTAATACATTTTAAAAAGCCCCGTAAGTTATAACTTACGGGGCTTTTTTAGTTAATTTTTTATTTGATACTCTTTTTTTAATTTACTTATTTGCACTTTATGTGAAAGCAAAAATGTATCAAATTGCTTAACTACCTCAGGATAGTCAATCGACGATAATAAAAAGGCTTGTAAATCTGTCGGCAATTCGTTTTGAAAATAAACGGGTCGGGTTAATTTGAAATATTTAACAATATTATAGTTTAATACATCGTTAGATATGTAAATACACTCCACTCGCTCTTTTAAAAGCATCTCTATTAATTCAATTACGTTAGCTGTTTCTATTAACTCAACGTTTTCATTATTCATTAACGGTTTAAAGCTTTGAGGCGTAAACCCTCTTACCGTTACAAAACTAATGCATTCATCAATAGTGATATTTATATTTAAACTCGCAATGCCCGTTTTAGTCACAACGGTTGGCTGCGAATAAATAATTTTATTTACATCAATAAATGAAGCTTTGTAGCTTGATTTCCAGCTAGGGTTATCTGGATACTTAAAGTCGACATGGCGATGTTCCACAAATTCTTTGTAAAGTCGATTAATAGGTAGTGTGTAAAACTCAAACTCAAAGTCATGCTGCTGGGCAAACAAGGTAAGTAACTTTTGACTGAAACCATAATAGTCGCGGTTATCAGCCCCACTACCATCGTAGTATGGAAGGTATTCTATATTCTCTACGCCTACTACGTAATGAGTCGCTGATTTAGCGTTGTTTATTAAAAGCAGTAAAGCGAATGGCAAATATATTAACTGCGTTGCTATTTTTTTAAATTGATTCATTAATAACCTAAGTAATATTATTGACAATTAGCTGCACGCTTTAATTTTAACAAATTTGCAAAGATTATGATAAGCCTATTTTGTTTTATGCAAAAAAAAGCCTGATTAAAATCAGGCTTAGCAAAGAAAGGGTTTAGCTTTTATCTCTCGGTACAAAATCAAGGACTGTTGCATTAATACAGTAACGATCGCGACCTCTTGGACCTTCACCTGGAAATAAATGCCCTAAGTGTATGCCTGTACTTTTAGAGCGAAGCTCAATGCGTGTCACGCCCCAGCGGCTATCGTCGTGCTGTGTTACGTTGTTTTTTACAGGATGAGTAAAGGATAACCAACCAGTACCTGAGTTAAACCTATCGCTTGTATCAAATAGTGGCTCGCCACTTAATTTATCAACAAAAGTACCGTCAGGTGTGTTTTTAAACTCTTTGTACTCTTTACAGTAAGGTCTATCTGTTCGTGCATCAAATGCAACTTTATAAGCATCACTGTTACCTAATTTAAAAGCGCCTAATGCTTTATAAAACTCTTCGGGCGTTGCGTAACCTTGACGACCATATACCTCAACGCCATTTTCTAAAAACAAAATGGTTGGTGTTGCCCACGTGGCTGACTTAATAGTTAAATCATCAAGTTGGTCAGCATGGCGAAACGACATTGGTATTGTTCCTTTGTAATCATTTGCGACTGCTTTTTTAAACTTTTCACAATATGGGCAGTATTCACGTGAATCAAGTACCACTATTTGCTTTCCTGCTAGTAAAGCCGTGTTATCTACTTTTTCTACAGGTGTTTTATTAAAAACAACACCGGTAGAATGATCTGGGCAATAGCCATTAGGGTTCTTTTCTAAATAATTTTGATGATACTCTTCTGCCGATACAAAACCTTGAAGCGGTTTAATAACTGTTTCAATTTTGCCATAGCTCGCATCAGTTAAAAGCTGCTGATATTGCGATTTAACTTGCTCAGCTACTTTAGCTTGCGCATCAGTGGTCGTTAATACAATTGAGCGATATTGCGTACCAATGTCGTTACCTTGGCGATTTTTTTGTGTAGGGTCGTGACTTTCAAAATAGTTTTTTAAGAGATCTTCTGCTGAAATTATATTGCTGTTATACATAACTTGTACAACTTCAGCATAATTGTTCTCGTCAAAACGACGAGACTGATCAGTAATGTTTCTGTAGGTAGCTTTAAAGCCATTGCCGTCAGCGTACCCCGATTCAGCATCAATAACGCCATTAAGCGCTTCGTAGCGTTTTTCTGCTCCCCAAAAACACCCCGATCCAAGTACAATGGTTTCTACATGCATGGTGGCTTCTACATTACTGTGCTCAATTTTTTCCATAGATAAAGCAAAGCTGCCTGCGCTAAATATAATAGCAGCGCCTGATAAATATAATAAATGCTGGTGTTTCATAAAGTACCTCTTAAACAAGTGCTAACTAAGACCTCCTTATCCTAATTTTTATTTCAACCTAATTACTTATTTAGTACGAAGCGTATTAAGTTTTGGTCTTCAATAAGTTAAATACGATTAATTGAATATAAAACTACTCTTAAAGTAAGTTGGGCAATAAACATAACCACTTAGTCGCAATGGTGTAAATAAATTAATAAAACTGTGTTACGTTTAAATTATGTTGTACAAATAGGTTTATTTAATGAAGCCAGCTCCTCATATTTATGCATTAACAAACAGTAGTTTACTGTTTGATGCATCGCATTTAGACGCTACAGATAGACTCTCTATTCAAAAGAAAATTTGGGCTTTAGCTAGCCACTGTAAAAGCACTGATGAATTTAGCGATTTGGTGCCCGCCATGAACTCGCTCACTCTTTATTTAAAATCAGATAAACACTTAAATAAGTGGTTACAAGTGCTACCCCCGCTGTGGAATGAGATTAAAACGAGTACTTTTAAGGGGCAGCATCACTTAATCAAAACCTCATACAAGGGTGAGGACATTAATTACGTGGCTCGCTATCATAATTTAAGTGCCGATGAAGTTATTAATATTCATAGTAAAACCAAGTACCACGTTTTATTTTTAGGCTTTCAGCCCGGTTTTGCTTACCTACATGGCTTAAATGAGCAATTACATACACCAAGACGTGATGAGCCACGTACTAGGGTTTCTAAAGGCTCTGTTGCGATAGGTGCTGCACAAACCGGCATTTACCCCGCAGATACCCCAGGTGGTTGGCATATAATAGGTCATACAGATACTGCATTGTTTGATTCGACCTCTGAGCAACCTTGTTTAATTCAACCAGGCGATACGCTTGAATTTGTTCCGCTCGTTAATAAAGGAGCAAATCATGATTAAAGTACTTAAAAGTGGTGTATTACTTACAATTCAAGATTTTGGCCGTGAGGGCTACCGCCATTTAGGTGTAAGCAAAGCGGGCAGCCTAGACCCTATTGCACAAATCATTGCTAATAGATTACTTAACAATAACGACAATGATGCCGTTTTAGAAATAACTGTAGGTTTGTGCGAACTGGAATTTACCTGCGACACAGTAATTGCGCTTCATGGTGCAGATTTGCAAGCAACCCTTGATGGACATGCAATTTATCCTGGTTGGACATACGCAGTAAAAAACAAACAAATCCTAAGTTTTGCTACTGGTAGAGCGGGCTTAAGAGCTTATTTAGCAGTGAAAGGCGGTATACAAAATGCTGAGGTTATGGGTTCTAAATCTACAGATTTAAACGCATGCTTTGGTGGTTTTGAAGGTAGATCTCTCACCACTGGTGATGAAATACCTATTACTCCTTATTATGGAGAGTTTATAAAGGTAGGCGCAATTGCTCCCGCCCAGCGCAAGCTTATACGCCTGCATCCAAGTCCTCATGCTAATTTGTTAGGCGAGACTTTACTTAGCAACTTTGTGTCTACCGCTTTTAAAGTCAGCAATAATAGTAACCGAATGGGTGTAAGGCTTGAGCATAAAAATAATTTGGGCCATTCACACTCTTTGCCATCATTAGGGGTGAGCCCTGGGAGTATTCAATTACCACCAAGTGGAGAGCCGATTGTGTTACTAAATGATGGCCAAACTACAGGGGGCTACCCTCTGCTAGGGACTGTTATTGAAGCCGACTTACGTCAATTTGCACAGTTTAGACCTTTAGATACTGTTGAGTTTAAATATGTAACGTTTGAAGAAGCAGCAAAGGCGAAGCAGAAACTTGACGGACACCTGCATCAATTGAGCCTTGCACTTAAAAATAACCTATAAAAATATTCTAAAAATAAATAGGAAAACTATGTTCGACTTAAATTATTGGCCCTGATAATCGTTTAATACTGGTTGTTTTGTATTGTGTAGGTATATTTTTAATTGAAGGTCATGGCACAAGCCCTGCTCCATTAGTTGTGCTCGGCATGTATAGCGGCAATTGCGGTACGTTAATGACGCCTATGACAGCAAATTAAATATTATTCCTACAGCTCTTTTAGACTTAAAAGATAAGTACCATGTAATAAAGGTTCAAATTCAGACGGCAGTTACCTTACTCGCCGTTAATATTATTTTAATGTATAGCTTGGTGTGTAATGACTAAATCAACTTCTTCTATGGCGTGTGTATTAATAACCGGCTTTGCGCCTTTTGGTAGCGAAACTATCAATCCTTCTTGGCAAGCAGTGCAAAAACTTGATGAAACTATCATCATGAAACACAAAATAAGTACACTAGAACTTGCCTGTGAGTTTAATACGTCTATTAGTCAGCTTATAAACGCCATTGAGTCGCACAATCCGACGGTTGTTTTATGTATAGGTCAAGCTGGTGGGCGCAGCGAAATATCAATTGAGCGTATTGCAATAAACGTTGATGATGCACACATTAAAGACAATGCAGGTAAGCAACCTGTCGATACACCAATAGAAAAAAATGGCCCTGATGCCTATTTCACTAACTTGCCAATAAAGCGTATGTTACAAGCACTGCACAACAGCAATATACCTGCTGCCATTTCCAATACGGCAGGTACGTATGTATGCAATCACGTTATGTATGGCCTTATGCATTACATAAGTGATCACTGCGCTGTAATGAAAGGTGGCTTTGTGCATATTCCTTATTTACCAAGCCAAGCTGTGCACCACAATGGCGCACCTAGCATGTGTGAAGACACTGTTATTAACGCGCTAAAAGTGATGATTGCACAAGCTTTGAACAATAATAACGACGTAAAAATAGCAGCAGGCACCACGCATTGACCACTTTGGTGCGGTTACATATAACTTGGTGCATAAATTATTCTTAATTAATTGTAAAAGCTATGTGACTTGAGTAATTTTTTCTGATAAAACAAGGTTTCGCAGCACAGCAAATTGGCTTTGCTGCACACATAATAGGAATGAGGAGTTACTATGTGTTCAATTTTTGGGGTATTAGATATTAAATCTGATCCCGCTCAATTGCGTGCCCAAGCAATTGAAATGTCAAAGTTGCTTAGGCACCGTGGCCCAGATTGGTCTGGTGTATATGCATCTGAAAAAGCTATTTTAGTACATGAGCGTTTAGCTATTGTTGGTGTATCAAGCGGTGCACAGCCTTTATACAATCCTGAAAAAACAAATATTTTAGCGGTTAATGGCGAGATTTATAATCATAAAGAACTTGCAGCAGAGCTAGATGTTGATTTTACTTTTCAAACTCAATCAGACTGTGAAGTTATTTTAGCGCTTTATAAACAAAAAGGGCCTGACTTTTTAGATGATCTAAATGGCATTTTTGCATTTTGTTTATACGATGAAGAAAATGACGCTTACTTAATTGGCCGTGACCATATTGGTATTATCCCGCTTTACACTGGTCACGACGAGCACGGTAACTTTTACGTTGCTTCTGAGCTAAAAGCACTTTCTCCAATTTGTAAGCATATTGAAGAATTTCCACCGGGGCATTACCTGTACAGCAAAGATGGCAAAATGACGCCTTATTACAAGCGTGATTGGGAAACATTTGATGCAGTTAAAGATAACAGCGCACAAGCGCAAGACGTTAAAGATGCATTAGAAGCGGCCGTTAAACGCCAGCTAATGTGTGACGTGCCTTACGGTGTATTACTTTCTGGTGGTTTAGACTCATCGGTTATCTCTGCTATTACCCAGCGCTTTGCTGCCAAACGTATTGAAGATAACGACGAAAGCGATGCATGGTGGCCTAAGCTGCATTCTTTTTCAGTAGGCCTTGAGGGTTCACCTGATTTAGCCGCTGCCCAAAAAGTAGCTGACATGATTGGTACTATTCACCACCCTATCATTTTTACCATTCAAGAAGGTATTGATGCACTGCGTGAAGTGATTTACCATATTGAAACGTATGATGTAACCACGATTCGTGCCTCTACACCTATGTACCTAATGGCTCGCCAAATTAAAGCAATGGGCATTAAAATGGTGTTATCTGGCGAAGGTGCTGATGAGTTATTTGGTGGTTACTTATACTTCCATAAAGCCCCTAACGCACAAGAGTTTCATGAAGAGCTAAACCGTAAAGTATCAAAACTGCATATGTTTGACTGTTTACGTGCTAATAAATCAATGGCAGCATGGGGTGTTGAAGCACGTGTACCGTTCCTTGATAAAGAATTTGTTGATGTTGCTATGCGTATCAACCCTGAAGCCAAAATGTGTAAAGATGGCAAAATTGAAAAACACATTTTACGTGAAGGTTTTGATGGCTACTTGCCTGATGAAGTTTTATGGCGCCAAAAAGAGCAATTTTCAGACGGTGTTGGTTACAGTTGGATTGATACGTTAAAAGAGTTTGTAAATGAGCAAGTGAGCGATCAAGAGCTTGCAAATGCTAAATTTAAATACCCTATTAATACGCCAGATTCAAAAGAAGCTTACTACTACCGTACTATTTTTGAATCGCACTTTCCTGGTGATGCATCAGCTAAATGTGTACCACATGGTAAATCGGTAGCGTGTTCGACTCCTGAAGCACTTGCATGGGACGCATCGTTCCAAAACAATGCAGATCCATCAGGTCGTGCTGCGGGCGTTCATAACGACGCGTATGCAAGCAAAGGATAACACTCTTTGTTTAACGAAGCGTAAGCCCAAATGGCTTACGCTTCGCTTTATAAAACTCACTTCCACCGAATCTGTTTTTTATAGCCCTGCAAATAACTTAAAAGGCTCAAGTGCTTTAATTGTTATTTATAAAATTGGGTTAACATCAAAAACAATGCAATATATTGCATCACAATCAAATCACCCTGCTACCGTATTTTTAAATCAAAATGAGATAACTAAACGCCATTGTAATATTCGCTGGTTTAACCAAACAAGTGAAATTAAACGCTGTGGGCATGGTTCTTTAGCGGCCGCTAATTTTTTAATAAAATATTTTGGTTATTGTCCTGAAGTATTTATATCAATGAGTAATGAGCGCTTTACTATAAGAGTAAAAAAACAACGCGCCCAGTTGTTACTAAAAAGTATAGAGCCTAAAAAAAGCGAATTAGCTAATGGTGAGTTAAAAAGTGTGTTTTCATTAGCAATAAAAGCAGCCTACAGTATCGGCGAAAATAACGGTTATACGGTTGTGTTATTTAATGAAGAATTTAGTAAAGACGTTGAAAAAGAAGATTTAAAAAGCTTACACGTTGATTTTAAAGCGTTAAATAAACTCCATAAAAATGCTGTTATAGCGCTTAGTATAAAAAATATAGACAAAAAAAATGCCATAGCGCATTTTAGATATTTTGCCCCCCAGTTTGGAGTAAATGAGGACAGTGCAACGGGCTCTGCGGTATCTGTTATTGCCCCCCTGCTATTTAGACTACATGGTTTAAATAAAGCTAAGCTTATACAGCAATCAAATAATGGTGCATTGCTAAGCTATGAGTTTAGCAATGCTAAAGTTGTCATTTATTAAAGATAACTTAAGTAACGTTTAAAGCGGCCTTAATAAGCACAATGCAAAATAGTTACTATCGTCTTGCCATGTTTGCTCTAACTTTAAATTAGCTTGCGCTGCAAGCTGCTTAAACGATTCGAGCGTGTACTTATGAGAGTTTTCTGTATGGATACTTTCGCCTTCAATAAAGTCTATTTGCTGATCATTTATAACCACGCTTTGATTACAGTTACTTACTAAATGCATTTCAATACGGCTATGTTGCTCGTTAAAGCGTGACTCGTGGCTAAAGTTATCTAAATTAAATGTGCCGTTTAGCTCGTTATTAATACGTTGTAGTAAATTTTTATTAAATGTAGCGGTGATTCCCGCTTTATCGTTATATGCATCAAGTAGCACTTGGCGCTCTTTTACTAAATCAACCCCAATTAATACATAACCGTTTACACCACATAAGCGATGGAAATTATTCATAATTTCTATAGCTTTAACTGGGGCAAAATTACCAAGAGTAGAGCCTGGAAAATACACCAAATTGGTTTGACTATCTAAAGCGGTGTCTTTGGTTAGCTGTTTAACCGTTTGGCTATGTGTAAAGTCTCCTAGCAATGGCGAAATTGCCAAATCTGGAAATAACGGTGACAAATGTGCAAGTGAATAACTGAGCATCTCCTCAGAAATTTCAAACGGTACGAAGGTTTTTACGTTTGCCATATGCGCTAATAAATACGCGACCTTTTTACCCGAACCACACCCAGGCTCAATAATAGAGAGATTTTCAGGTAGCATTTGAGCAATCGACTGCGAGTATTGCTCTAAAATAGACAACTCCGTACGTGTAACATAATACTCTTGTAAGGATGTTATTTGCTCGAATAATGCAGCCCCTTTATCATCGTAAAAATACTTACACGGAAGCGTTTTTTGTTGTTGAGTTAATCCGCTTATCACGTCGTTTAAAAATTCAGTGTCGGTTATGATACTTTGTTTAATCGCTGTTACTTGGCTCATACTATATCCTTAGCTAGTCTTATCCCGCTGCACATCCACGCTTGATGTGGGTAATAAAAATTTCGGTATGTTTGTCGTAAATGGTTTTGAGGAGTAAACACACACCCACCCCGTAACACCATTTGGTTATTCATAAATTTACCATTGTATTCCCCTGCTACTCCTTCAATAGGCTTAAAACCGGGGTATGGCAAATATGCACTGTTTGTCCATTGCCAACATGAATCCGTTAACTGGTTTATTTCAGTATCATCTTTTGCTTGTTGTGGTGTTAGGTAGTTATTATTAGTGTCTGTTGCAGGTGTATTTTTAGCTGCATATTCCCACTCGAACTCTGTAGGCAAGCGAGCCTTTACAAAATTAGCGTAGGCGCTGGCCTCAAAATAACTAACATGGCTGATGGGAGCACTTAAATTTAAAGGCTGCAATCCATAGTGTGTAAATTCAAACCATTCGTTATTTATGTAATGCCAATATAGTGGATGCGTTAAACGAGTGTTTTGAATATGCGCCCAACCGTCGCTTAACCAATATTGTGGATTGCTATATCCACCGGCATTTATAAAGTCTAAATATTCACCATTAGTGACCAATCTATTAGCAAAGCTGAATGGATGAATTAGTACTTGGTGTTTGGGGCACTCGTTATCATATGCAAATTCATCTTCGGCATTTGTGCCGATATTAATAATGGCTTTTTCAAAATTGATAAAATTAAGGGGTTTAATATCAGCTGATTTTTTTTGGCTATTTAAAAGCGATGTTTTATATTGAGGAAATAATGGATTTACTGAAAAGTTATATTTGATGTCCATAAGCATTAGTTCTTGATGCTGTTGCTCGTGGTGTAACCCAAGTTCAATAATATCTTTAATGTGCGGGTTAACGTCAGTCTTAAGTAATTCAATCACGCGGCTATCCACATGTTCTTTGTAAGCTAGTACTTCGTCTAAACATGGCCTAGATAAGCTTCCTCTGTTTGCCCGTTTAAATTGCTCTCCAATCCCATTGTAGTAAGAATTAAAAAGCATTTTATAGTGAGGATTAAACACTGCGTACTGTTTACAATGAACACTAAGTAAAAACGTTTCAAAAAACCACGTGGTATGCGCTAAATGCCATTTAGTAGGACTGGCATCAGCCATAGCTTGTAATAGGCAATCTTCTACAGTGAGTGGTTCGATAATGGCTAGGCTTTCGTCTCTAACGCTACAAAAGCGTTTAACAAGTTCGTTTTGATTGGTATCGTTTGTAACGCTTTCACGCATAATAGTATTAATCCTTTGCCTATCTATTTATAAAATATAGCTTAGTGTTGTGTTAAATCATATTCATATTACAACTTGATTAAAGATGCTTATCGGCTTATAAATTTATAATAGCCTTGAAGAGAAATTTGCTCTTTGCTAGCCGGTCTTTGATTATTCTTACGTGCATGCAAGCATGAGAAATAACGCATAAGCTGTTACCGAACCGCTAAGCTATAAAACTAGGAGCGATTAAATTGCGCCTAGATTAAATAAATTTCAATCCTTAAAGACTAACAAGTCCTAATATTTAAGCATTAATTAAGCTACTTAAAAATGATCTTTTTTTACTTAATCAAGTAAATTAATACTTTTAATAGCAAACTAAATTTTAACGTTCACTGAATTTTTAAATTTAGGGCTTTTAAATGAAAGAATCATGAATTTGGTCATATAAACAGCATTTTAAATACAAATTCATTTACATTTAATATTTAACTCATACACTACTAGCTGTATGATCACGCTTCAAATTAGTTAGTCTTCAAATAATTACGGTATTACTTTTTACTTAATATTTAAAGACTAATGTAATTCGATATGACGCCGAATTTATTTTGGCTTGTTAGGACAACTAAAGAGGTATTGCATGAAGGAAAATCATGACAAATATAGTATTGACAACACGGATTACACCGTAGGTCAGGACAACGTACAAAAGTGGGGGTTTGATATTCACAACCCTGTTTTTGGAACTAGTGCGGGCCTGATTGTCATCTTTTTAATCGCCATACTTGTTACCGACCCACAAACTGCAAAAACAGCGCTTGATAGTATCAAGACCGATATTATTAATAATTTTGATGCCCTATTTATGTGGGCTGCTAACTTCTTTGTACTCTTTTGTTTAGCACTTATTGTTTCTCCTTACGGTAATATTCGCCTTGGTGGTGATGACGCTAAACCTTCTCACTCTCGCGTTTCATGGCTTGCTATGTTATTTGCTGCGGGTATGGGTATCGGCCTTATGTTTTGGGGCGTTGCTGAACCAGTTGCTTACTTTACTGGTTGGTACGAAACACCGCTTAATGTAGCCGCTAATACACCAGAAGCTGCAAAATTAGCAATGGGCGCAACTATGTTTCATTGGGGTCTTCACCCTTGGGCTATTTACGCTGTTGTTGGTTTATCTCTTGCATTTTTTACCTATAACAAAGGTTTACCGCTTTCAATTCGTTCTATTTTTTACCCTATATTAGGTGATAGAGCTTGGGGTTGGCCTGGCCATATCATTGATATCTTAGCTGTACTTGCTACGTTATTTGGCCTTGCAACATCTTTGGGTCTAGGTGCGCAGCAAGCTTCTGCTGGTATTAACCATGTATTTGGTACAGAAGGTGGTGTTGGCTCTCAAATATTAGTAATAGTGGGCGTAACACTACTAGCTATAATTTCTGTTGTGCGCGGAATTGATGGCGGCGTAAAACTTTTAAGTAACATTAATATGCTAATTGCTTTTGCTTTATTAGTGTTTGTTTGCTTAGTAGGTTTTGCTGTTGCTATGGGTAACGTACCCACTACCGTGATGGGCTATGTAGAAAATATTATTCCATTGAGTAATCCTCACGGTCGTGAAGACGAAACATGGATGCATGGTTGGACTGTGTTTTACTGGGCTTGGTGGATTTCCTGGTCGCCGTTTGTAGGTATGTTTATCGCGCGTGTATCACGTGGTCGTACAATTCGTGAATTCTTAATTGCAGTTTTACTTATTCCTACTCTAGTTACCGTTTTATGGATGTCTATTTACGGTGGTATTGCGATTGATCAAGTAGTTAATGGTGTTGGTGCGTTAGGCACTAATGGTTTAACTGATGTACCTTTAGCTATGTTCCAAATGCTTGATGAATTACCTTTATCTAATATTTTATCGTTTATTGCAATTTTATTAGTGTTGGTATTTTTCATTACGTCATCTGACTCTGGTTCATTAGTAATTGATTCAATTACAGCTGGCGGTAAAATTGATGCACCGGTACCACAACGTATATTTTGGGCATCGGTTGAGGGCGCAATTGCAGCTGCTTTACTTTGGATTGGTGGCACACAAGCAATTGAAGCACTACAAGCAGGCGCTGTCTCTACAGGCTTGCCATTTACTATTGTATTATTATTTATGTGTTTAAGTTTAGTTTTAGGTTTACGAACTGAGCCTCGCCCAGTTAAGTAATACTTTTAGTGAGTAATACTTTTAATTAGTAACGAAAGCGCCGCAATTTTTGCGGCGTTTTTTTGTTTGGTCATTAAAAGCTAGAGCCACAGCTCTGAGATTGGAGTATCTACACGATAATGATAACTCAGCTGCGCTTGTAAAAGTTCTGCTGTAGCAAGTGCATCCGTTAACGCATTGTGATTTTGATATGCTGGTAGGGAATAACGCGCACGGCAATCTGTTAGCCTAAGAGAACCTAATTTTGTGTTAAACAACCGCCCTAATAACCCCTGCCTTGCTTTTAGTGCTCTTTTTTCTATTTCCATTGTATCAACAAGTGCAAACTCAATACCTTCTTTAAGCCTTAACAATAACGCATTATTTAAAAAGTGACGTTCTATTGCTGCATAATGCACCACGACAACTTTACCACTGAGCGCTTCAAGTAAAGGCTCTATAATTTGATTAAAGTCGGGGGCGTCGTCCACCTCAGAGTGCGTTATTCCATGTATTAAAATAGACTCTTCATGAAGGTTTCGCCTAGGCTGCACAACCCAATGCCGACTGTGCTTACAATAAATGCGCTCTAAATTGAACGGCACTAAACCAACACTCACTATATCGTCGTTTTGGCTATTTAAGCCTGTTGTTTCAAAATCCATTGCTACAAAAGGCACGTCTTTTATTGCAGCTTTGTCTTGATTATAAGCACCCGCATAAAAGTGTTTTAGGAGTTTATTTTTGGTGCTATTGGCAAGCTCGTTATACCTAGCTTGCCAATCAATTGCTTTATGATTACGCGGATTCATAGGCTACTTCACACCAGAGTTTGCTGTGTAGCTAAATTTTAAATAGCTTTGTGCTTTTTCTAAAATGGCGAACGCCTCTTTTAAGTTTCGTTGCTCGAACGGAGAAAGTAAATGTGGATCTAAGTCGTTATCGGGCTCTTCGCCCTTCTCTATTTGCCACGCTTGATGGCGAATTCGCATCATGGCAATATACTCAAGTGCATCACGTAAATCTTGCGCTTTACCCTGTGGTAAAAGTTTCGCTTCAATAATATCTTCTAGTCGTTCAAACGAATTTTGTTTACGTGAACCAATAGCCAATGCGTGCACGCGAATAACATCAGAAAGAGGTGCAGTCCCTCTTCGCTTTAAGTTCATTGAACGCTTATGTTGGCCATTATGCTCCATAACAAAGCCTTTAAAGAAACCTAGTGGAGGTGTTCTATTTCTAGCATTTGCTGCCATATTAGCTAAAAATACGCGATTTACTTTACTTTGTTTTGCTATAAATATTTTAAGCTCGTCGGCCCACTTGGTTTTACCCCACACACCGTCTAAGTCAAAAAATATAGAACTATTAAGCAATGCTTGTGGTTTTGGCTGCGCGATCCAATCTGCAAATTGATCGAACCACTGTGAGCGAGTTTTACGCCATTTTTTAAACGACGCCATAATTTCTCCATCACAGTAGGTGTAACCACACTGCGCTAAACCATCACACACAAAATCGGCAATATTTTGAAAATACGCGTTATGTTTTTCGTCGTCATAACTGTCATCTAAAATAAGCGCGTTGTCTTGATCGGTTACAATAAGTTGCTCGTCTCGAGCCATTGAGCCCAGAGCAATAAAACAGTAAGGCACAGGAGGTGGCCCAAACTTTTCTTCTGCTAGTACAAGTAGTCTTTGTTTAAATGTACGCCCTATAACAGCCATGGCTGTACCAACCATGTGTGAGTTTGCATCTTCATTCACCATACGAACAAACACATTGGGCAATTGGCGCGCATAATGAGCCAAATCCTCTATTGTTTGTTGAGCCAGTATACCGCGTACAAGTAATAAGCTACTTTGGGATTCATAACGCAAAATATCAGAGAGGGAGATAACTCCTATAGGACGTCTTTTTTGTACTACGGGTAAATGATGGAGATTATCTCTGAGCATGGCCAATACTGCTTCGAAAATATAGTCATTGGCATCTAAAAGCACCAAGTTAGTAGACATAATCTCTTTTGCTTGTGTATTAAAATCAAGCCCTTTAGCCACTACTTTTGAGCGTAAATCCCTATCGGTTATTATACCAACTACTTGTCCGTCATCTTCTTCTGGGTCATCATTTATTGGTTTATTTACATCGGTTACCAACACTGACGATACCGCCTCTTCGGTCATTAATTTAGCGATATCTTGTATCGTAGAGGTTGCATCTACGGTAACTACATCTCTGTGAATTAATGATTTTACCTTCGCGGTTGTCAGGTCATTGCCATCGGCTTGCTCGACAATAGCTTGATGCAAACGCACGTTACCGTCTGTTTCGAAGTAATCAGCAAATGCATCAAACTCATCACAGTAACAATTAAAGAGCTCGACATTTATGCAATAAACTAACGTATCTTCCAGAGCAGTTGCAGGAAAACGTACCTTACGGTTCATCAATAAACCCATTTGACCAAATATACCTGCGGTAGCCAAACGATTGTACAGCTCGCCATTTCGGCGATACATTTCTACAGAACCACTTCTAATTACATATAAATCAGAAATGTCTTGTCCAAAACTCAAGATATCTGTTTTTGCTCTAAAATAAGCCACTTCTACTTGTTGAGCTAGCTCATTAAGCGCTTTTTGAGGTAAGTCATCAAAAGGAGGATGTTGTGCTAAAAATTGTGCGATTTCAACTTGTTCGGCTTGCATAAATCCCTTCCTGTATGCGCATTAAAATGACTAAATCTATTTTGCAGATTAACACTATCATCGGGGTGTGAAAACAATTACTGTACAAATTTAGGCACAAAAAAAGAGCCTAAATAGACTAATGCCGATCATTTAAGAATTAGTTAATAGCACTTGAACGATCTTCTAGGTATGTAAGAATCCGAATTCTTTTGTAGAATTCGGATTTTTTTATGCAACTTTCTAATGCTCTCGATATTATTAACAACATCAAACCTAATGACGTTGAAACACTCGCAGACTTACTCCCTTTATCTCTTATCGAAGAAGCCTATACACTGACCGAAACCGTTACACTACGAAAAAGAAAACTAACCCTAGAATCGATGGCTTGGTTGTTGATCGGGATGGTTATTTATAATGACAAATCGATGGCCGATGTCGTTAATATGCTCGACATTGTTGACCGCGATGGTAAGCCATTTGTTGCGCCAAGTGCTTTAACTCAGCGCCGTAAAAACCTAGGTGAAGCCGCCATGAAAGCCTTATTTGAATGCACCCAAAGGCATTGGAATAATGACGCTAATCATCCTCATTGGAATGGGCTTACCTTGCTTGGTGTCGATGGTGTCGTTTGGCGTACGGATGACTCACCCCAAAACAATGAAGCCTTTACAAAACCGACTAATACACAATACCCACAGGTCAGAATGGTGTGTCAAATGGAGCTAAGCAGCCACCTAATCACGGGGAGTGCTTTTGATGATTACAAGGTCAATGAAATGGTGCTGGCTGAAAAGCTTATAGAAACCACACCCGATAACAGTCTCACTTTATTCGACAAAGGTTTCTATTCTTTAGGGCTTTTACATAAATGGCAAACAACTGGCAGTGAACGCCATTGGCTAATCCCCCTGAAAAAAAATGTGCAATATGAAGTTATTCAAACATTAGGGCGTAATGATAAATTAGTCCAACTTAGTAGCAACCCAAGAGCAAGAAAGATGTGGCCAACGCTGCCTAACACCTTAATCGCGAGGTTAGTGACTCGAAAAATAAAGGGGAAATCATATAGTGTGATGACATCTATGACAGATCCGATGCGATATCTATCAGCCGATATAGGTGATTTGTACAGTCACCGCTGGGAGATAGAGCTTGGTTATCGGGAACAAAAGCAATATATGCTGGGCAATCGATTAACATTAAGAAGTCGCTTACCAGCGCTTGTAAAGCAAGAGCTGTGGGGAGTGTTGCTTACTTATAATATGGTGCGATATCAGATGGTAAAAATGTGCCACACATTAAAAGGTGATTATTTACCGTACCAACTGAGTTTCAATGGTAGTTTAGCTCAAATAATGAGGTTGCTTGTTGGATTACCTTATTCAACACCTGGAGCCATACCACGTCAATTAAAATACTTTTATGCGATGGCAGAAAGCCTAATTCTAGAGCCTCGAAGGGATCGAGGTTTTCCTCGTGCAGTCAAGCCAAGACCACAGCGGTACGCTAGAAATAAAAAAGCCGCTCACCTTAAGTGAACGGCATTAGCCTAAATAGACTCTTTAAATGTAATACTTATTGTATAAATTTATTTACCGCGCTGAGCGTCTTTTTGGGCTTTTTTAGCTTCTTTACGTTGCTGTAAAACAGCTTGTGCTTCATTACCAATATGGCCTTCACCACGCGCTTGCGCTAATTCTATTTGCTTTTGGCGCTCTGCAAAACGTGCGCGTTGTTCATCCGTAACTTCTTCAATACAATGATGACAAGAGACGCCCTCCATGTATTCAGGCTTTAACTTTTCGTCTTCTGTAATTGGCATACGACACGCGTGGCATTGATCATAAGAGCCTTTTTGTAGGTCGTGATTAACCGCAACGCGATTATCAAATACAAAACACTCGCCTTCCCACATGGTTTCTTCTTTTGGCACTTCTTCTAGGTATTTTAAGATACCGCCTTCAAGGTGATAGACTTCATCAAAACCTTGCTCTTTCATGTAGGCTGTCGATTTTTCGCAGCGGATACCACCTGTACAAAACATCGCCACTTTTTTGTGTTTTTCAGGGTCTAAGTTTTCTTTTGCCCACTGTGGAAATTCGCGGAACGTTTTGGTATTTGGATCGACCGCATTTTGAAATGTACCAATTTCAATTTCGTAATCATTACGTGTATCAATTAAAATTACTTCAGGGTCAGATATAAGTGCATTCCATTCATTTGGCTTTACATAGCTACCCACAACTTTAAGCGGATCTACGCCTTCAACGCCCATCGTTACAATTTCTTTTTTTAGTTTTACTTTAGTGCGGTAAAACGGACATTCATCGTCGTAAGATTCTTTTGTAACGATGTTTTTTAAATTTGGTTGCTCATCTAACCATGCTAATAAGTTGTCTATCCCTTCACGTTTTGCAGAAACAGTGCCGTTTATACCTTCGGCAGCGAGCAATAAAGTACCGCGTACTTCATTTGCTTCCATCACTTCTAGTAATGGCTTACGGATAGCTTCAAATTCAGGTAAACCTACAAACTTATACAGCGCACATACTACAAAGTGATCGCCCGTTACATTATCTTTATGAACAACAGTCATTATATTTCCTATTTTGCCTTGTTAGCCAATATTGGCGTTTACCGAATCGTAAATCCGGCGCATATGGGGCGCGTATTTTACGCTTTTTTAGTTTAATTGCAAAAAATAGCGCTATAGATTGGTTTTTACTGTTAGCGACCTAGCTGTGTAAGCTATAATGCGCTAATAAATTTATAGAGTTAATTTGCTCATTTTGGAGAAACACACATTGCAGTTTACTGATCTTGGGATTGATACACGCCTTGAAACACAATTAGCACATCAAGGGATCACCCAGCCCACCGATATTCAAGCGCATGCAGTGCCTACCGCACTTGCAGGGCATGACATTTTCGCTCAGTCTAAAACTGGGTCGGGCAAAACCTTGGCGTTTTTATTACCTGCTGTACAAAGGGTTATGAAACAAAAAGCACTCAGCAAACGCGATCCTCGTGTACTTATTGTTGCTCCTACGCGTGAGCTTGCTACGCAAGTATTTACTCAGCTGCGTTTATTAATTGCAGGCACAGCTATTAAGGCAGTTAAAATACTTGGCGGCGAAAACTTTAATGACCAAATAAAAGCTCTTAGAAACGACCCACAATTCGTAGTTGCTACACCTGGGCGTTTAGCTGATCACATAACAAAACGCTCATTGCAATTGAGTGGACTAGAACTGCTTATTTTTGATGAAGCCGATCGTATTTTAGATTTAGGCTTTACCGAGCAGTTAAAAATGATTAACGAGCAAGCTAATCACCGATTACGCC
The DNA here is from genome assembly GCF_015864495.1 of Pseudoalteromonas sp. SWYJZ98. Classification (NCBI taxonomy): domain Bacteria; kingdom Pseudomonadati; phylum Pseudomonadota; class Gammaproteobacteria; order Alteromonadales; family Pseudoalteromonadaceae; genus Pseudoalteromonas; species Pseudoalteromonas sp. SWYJZ98. Next base: position 101,064 of record NZ_JADYXA010000007.1, read on the forward strand.
AAACGTTATTGTTTTCTGCAACACTTGACCATGCACAAGTAGATGCACTATCACGTAACCTATTAAAAAAACCAAAGCAAATTACGCTAAGTGCAGCAAATGAGCAACATAGTGATATTAAACAAACGTTATACCTTGCCGATCACCTTGATCATAAAGAAGCGTTATTAGAGCATTTTTTAAACCAAGATGATGTTGGTCAATGTATTATCTTCACAGCAACGCGTTCTGACACGAGCCGTTTGAGTGAAGCCCTTAATGCTAAAGGCTTCAAATCTGTAGCGCTTGCTGGTGATTTAACGCAAAACAAACGTTTAGATATCATGGATTCGTTTAGTCGCGAAAACTTTAAAATATTGATTACCACCGACGTTGCATCTCGTGGTTTAGATTTGTTAAGCGTAACGCACGTTATTAACTTTGATTTACCAAAACACGCTGAAGAGTATGTACACCGCATAGGTCGTACAGGACGTGCTGGCTTTAAAGGAAATGCAATTTCATTAGTTGGCCCAAAAGATTGGGCAAGTTATTTAGCTATTAAAGCATTTTTAAATGACGAATTAAAATTTGCGAGCGTAGAGAGCTTAAAAGCTAAGTTTAAAGGCTTAAAAGAGAAAAAGCCTGAGGCAACGTGGGATAAATCTAAAGAAAAATCCGCCGCTGTTAAAAAGCCTGTATTTAAACGCAAAACCAAAGCTAAAAAGCCAACAGCACCTATTAAAGCACCAATGAACATTGATGGCGATACACCAATGCGCCGTAAAAAAAAGACTGAGCAGGAATAATTATGAGTTACCTAGGAACCACACAAACATTATTTGTAAAAGAAGTGAGTAACGAAGGTGCTTACTTAGACGGTCATGATTTAGGTGAAGTGTTTTTACCAAAACAAGAAATTAAACATGAGCTTGAAGCGGGCGATAGCATTAGTGTATTTATCTTTTTAGACAATGCTAATTTAGCCACAGCAACAATAAAGAAACCACATGCTCAAGTTGGCGAGTATGCCCTACTACGCGTTAAAGAAATAAATAGTATTGGGGCATTTTTAGATTGGGGGCTTGAGAAAGATGTGCTTGCACCTTTTAATGAACAAAAGCCACGCATGCAAGAAGGCCATTCTTATTTAGTACGCCTGTACCTTGATAATGCAAGCCAACGTATTTGTGCCTCAAACAATTTTAATCGTTTCTCATCAAAAGATGAGCCGCAATATACTCACTTACAAGAAGTGGATTTAATTGTTGCTGGCAAAACAGATATTGGCTACAAAGTATTAATTGAAGAGTCGCACTTCGGTGTTGTTTTTTACAATATGGTATTTAAAAGCTTATTTGTGGGTCAAAAGCTTAAAGGCTATATTCAAAAAGTACGTGACGACGGAAAAATTGATGTTGTACTAGAAAAGCCAGGTATGGGAAAAGTAAGTGACCTTGGTGAAACTATTATGCAAAAGCTTAAAAACGAAGGCGGTGTTATTCCACTTGGTGATAAGTCTGATCCTGAAGCAATAAAAAAGATGTTTTCTACAAGTAAGGCTAATTATAAAAAAGCAATTGGTGGCTTATTTAAACAAGAGTTAATAGATATTGAAGCGAAATCCATTCGCTTAAGATCTTAATTATAATTGGCTGTAATTACTAATAATACCTGTTTGTAATTAACCTAAAATATATTTATAAGGCAATGTACATTGCGTATATTGCCTTGAATAATCAAGCACTTCAACTTCCGACTCAAGATTGAGCGGCGCCAAACGAAAAACCTTTTTTTCACATTCTGTTTTTTTATCATCAAGCTTTGATATACATTCACTAACGCTTACATGCTGAGATATGAGTGTATCTTCATTTTTGTAACACAGATGATGAGCATAATCTTGCATTGTTTTTTTAAAATCAAACATATCGACTGGGTACGTTGGAATTATATCTGTAACGGTTGTTACACCATCGTATGCTTTATTAGAAAAAACGTACTTATTTACTGAAAAACCCGCAATAACAATTACTATAGAACCAAAAAATAACTTCAAAACAAACCCCTACTACATTTTGATTTTATTAATGTAACATAAAACTCACATAAGGTAAGGGTTTTAGCACTATATGACTGCTTAATGTTAAATTAAGCTATAGAGTTATTAACATCACTAAGCACTTTTACAGGATTATCTGCTTGAGTAATCGGTCTGCCTATAACTAAATAGTCACTTCCTGAATCTATAGCTTGCTTAGGAGTCATTATACGCTTTTGATCACCCGCATCACTCCCTTCAGGGCGTATACCAGGCGTAACAAGCTTAAAGCTATCACCTAACTCTGTTTTTAAAGCTTTTGCTTCTTGTGCAGAGCACACAACACCATCAAGCCCAGCTTCCTTTGCAAGCTTAGCTAAATAGATAACTTGCTCTTGAGCTGATTTATCAACACCTAAACGCTTAAGTTCTGTTTCATCCATACTTGTTAATACAGTAACAGCGATAAGTAATGGCGCTTTGTCACCAAATTGCTCTAGAGCCGATTTAGCTTTGCTCATCATTTCAAAGCCACCAGAAGCATGAACGTTTACCATCCACACCCCCATTTTAGCAGCTGCAGTAACCGCTTTAGCTACTGTATTAGGAATATCATGAAACTTTAAATCTAAGAAAACATCAAAACCTAAATCAATTAACTCTTTAACAAATGCAGGTCCAAAATAGGTAAACATTTCTTTGCCGACCTTGAGACGGCAAGTATCAGGAGAAAGTTGTTTAACAAAGTTTAAAGCAACTTCTTGATCATCGTAATCTAATGCAATAAGAATTTTTTTTGAGTGTTCGAAAGACATAACTATCCTAGTGAATGGCAGTAAAGTTATAAATTATGGGGTTATTAAAATCCGTCTAAGCCTCGACTTGGAACAATGGTTTCCCAATGCTTACAAGAAGGGCAGTTCCAATATATGGTGTAGCTTGTAAAACCACAATGCTGGCATTGGAAATCTGGTTTTGTAGCAATATAAGAGGTTACAAGCTTATCAATTTCGTTAAGTACTTCTTTAGTATTTTTATTTTGGTCACCCATTAATTGCAGTAAAAAACTAAAACCACGAATAGTAGGTTGACGTTTTAAGCTATCAGTTAAAAATTCAAAGGCTTGCTTGGTGTGACCTTGCTCAAGTAATGCTTGGCAATGCTTTATTTTAATTAATACTCCGCCCTTCTCTAACAAGTCACTGACTAACTCGTGAAATTGATGCGTCAAATTCAATTGTTTATAACTGTGTGCCAGCTCATCAATAAACAACGGAGCAAACAAGGTAAATTGAGAGACAAGTTCACGCCAGTAATAAATAGCTTTAACGTAATCTTCTTTTGCGTAAGCAACTAACCCTAACTCGTAAAGCGGACGCACGGCTTTATAATTTAAGCTAATCGCTTTTCTCATTAGTTGGGGTGTATTGTCACTTAAAGCTGACTCACAATAAAAATTAGCAATTGCTTTAAATTGCTGTTCTTTTGAAAATAATTCGCTATGGGCTTCAAACATGTTGATGCCTTTTTCCCACTCACGGGTTTGCGAATATAAAGTGATAATAGGGTCCAGCGCTTCTACATGCCCTGCTTTAACTAACCAAACTAAGTGCTCTTCCGCACTATCTAGTAGTCCAGCCATTATATAATCTTCGGCTAGTTCTAAACGACTAGTTGCAGCTTGTTGTTCATTTAAGCTTGGGTGTTTTAATAGAAGTTCGTGAATTTTTATTGCGCGGTCTAATTCACCTCTACGGCGAAACATGGTGGCAAGTGTAGAATAGTGTTCAACCGAGTCGGCTGAAACTTCAAGTAAGTTGATTAAATGCTCTAAGCCTTGATCTTCTTCTCTATCGAGTAGAAATTTTAAGCCTTTGCTATATTCAGAAGTGATCTGACGATTAAGTTGATGAGCTTGGTTTTTAGCACTGTTTTTACCCATAATCCAACCGTAACCAGCGGCAACGGGTAATAGTAAAAACAAAAGCTCAATCATAGTTAGGTGTCTTTATTCGCGGCAAGCTTTTTTTTATCTTTTTCAGGCGCTAATTGCTTTTTTAAGCGGTAGTTTTGCCACTTTAATTGCGAAAACAATTTAAAGCTAATAAAACAACCAATCAAAACACCTAATAAAAAGCAGATACTTATTATTACAGCTAAAGGTAGCGTATTACTGGCTATAATGTAATTTACTTGTACTAACTGTGGGTTTTGTGACCCTAATACAAATGCACTGATAAGGCATAGTGCAGCCAGAATAATTTTTAATACCTTGAACAAGTAACTACTCCACTAAGTTAACTAGGCAATGCTTTCATTCACGCGGTCGCGTAATTCTTTGCCTGGTTTAAAATGAGGTACATGCTTTCCTTCAAGCTCAACTGTATCGCCAGTCTTAGGATTACGACCTGTGCGAGGAGCGCGGAAATGCAAAGAGAAACTACCAAAACCTCTGATCTCAATACGATCTGAAGTAGATAATGAGCCGGCCATTTGTTCAAGAATTTCTTTTACAGCATTCTCAACATCTTTCACTGGAACGTGTGCGTGTTGTTCCGCAAGTATTTCTATCAATTCTGACTTAGTCATAGCGTTTCCTTAAAAAGAGATATAGGAAGGGCAAAAAATGCCCTTCCAACTAAAAACTAATTATATATTAGTCTTTTTGTGCATTTGCGAAAGCAGCTGCCATTGCGTTTTCAAACACTGGCTCTTCTTTCTTAAGCTTCTCTAGTACTTCTTTCTCTTCTGCTTCGAAAAGAGCTTTTACAGATAAGCTTAAAGTGCGGTTCTTACGATCAACACCAACGTATTTAACTTCAATCTCGTCGCCTACAGAAACAACAGTAGTTGCATCTTCAACGCGCTCTTGAGCGATATCAGCTACACGGATGTAACCTTCAACGCCTTCGATAAGTTCAACAGTTGCGCCTTTCGCATCAACTTCAGTCACTTTACCTTTAACAATAGCACCTTTTTTGTTTGCATCAAGGTAGTTATTGAATGGGTCAGCTTCGATTTGCTTAACACCTAGAGAGATACGTTCACGCTCTGGGTCAACTTGCAATACGATAGCAGTGATTTCGTCGCCTTTCTTGAATTCACGTACAGCTTCTTCGCCAGGTGTATTCCAAGAAATGTCTGAAAGGTGTACAAGACCGTCAATACCACCGTCAAGACCGATAAAGATACCGAAGTCAGTGATTGATTTGATCTTACCAGTAACTTGATCGCCTTTGTTTTGTAGACGAGCAAATTCCTGCCAAGGATTAGCAATACATTGCTTAAGACCAAGAGAAATACGACGACGTTCTTCGTCAATTTCTAAAACCATAACTTCAACAGTGTCGCCAAGGCTTACAACTTTTGAAGGATGGATGTTCTTGTTAGTCCAATCCATTTCAGAAACGTGTACTAAACCTTCAACGCCTTCTTCGATTTCCACGAAACAGCCGTAATCTGTAAGGTTAGTAACACGACCAGAAAGTTTAGAACCTTCTGGGTAACGACCAGCGATAGCTGCCCATGGATCTTCACCAAGCTGTTTAAGGCCTAGAGAAACACGAGTTTTATCTTTGTCGAATTTTAGAACTTTAACTGCGATTTCGTCGCCAACATTAACGATTTCTGAAGGGTGCTTAACACGCTTCCAAGCCATATCAGTAATGTGTAGTAGACCATCAACACCACCAAGGTCAACGAATGCACCGTAGTCAGTAAGGTTCTTAACGATACCTTTAACTTCTTGGCCTTCAACAAGGTTAGCAAGAAGCTCTTCACGTTCTTGTGAGTTTTCAGATTCGATAACTGCACGACGTGAAACAACAACGTTGTTACGTTTTTGGTCAAGCTTGATTACTTTAAATTCAAGCTCTTTGCCTTCAAGGTGAGTTGTGTCACGTACTGGACGAACATCAACAAGTGAACCAGGTAGGAAAGCACGGATTGAATCAACTTCAACTGTGAAACCGCCTTTAACTTTACCGTTGATAACACCAGTAACAGTCTCTTGCTCTTCACATGCTTTCTCAAGACGGATCCATGCTTCGTGACGCTTAGCTTTCTCACGAGAAAGGATAGTTTCACCGAAACCGTCTTCAATTGCATCTAGTGCAACATCTACTTCGTCGCCTACAGCAACTTCTAGTTCACCAGCAGCATTTTTGAACTGCTCTGCAGGGATAGCACTTTCTGATTTAAGACCAGCATCTACAAGTACAATGTTATTCTCGATAGAGATTACTGTACCTTTAACGATAGAGCCTTGCTCTGCTTCAAAACCCTTTAAGCTTTCTTCAAATAACTGCGCAAAATTTTCTGACATACGAATATACGTCTCATATATTAATACCAATAAGCAACCATGCTGCATGGGGTTGTTAAAATAGCACTGGCATCCTGCTGGCGCATAAAATGTGTTTAGCTTCGTTTAGGAAGCTTACCTTCAGAGATAGCAATATCCAATAAAGTTATTACCTTATCAAACACTTGCTGTGCATTAAGATCGCTAGTATCGATCTCAATAGCATCCTCTGCAGGTACAAGCGGAGCAACGGTGCGATTCATATCGCGCTCGTCACGAGCTTGAATGTCTTGTAATAGACCACTTAGTGTAACATCAAGGCCGCGCGTATTCAACTCAACAAAGCGTCTACGAGCACGCTCTTGTGCACTGGCTGTTAAATATATTTTTAACGGCGCATCTTGAAAAACCACAGTGCCCATATCACGGCCATCGGCAATTAAGCCATTTTCAGTGCGAAATGCACGCTGGCGACGTAATAACGCTTCACGAACGCGAGGTAATGCTGCAACTTTTGAAGCCGCAGCGCCTACTTCTTCATTACGAATAGTAGTGGTTACATCTTCGCCTTCTAAAATAACTTTTCCTGCATTAGTTTGACTATCTACCAAAAACTGCACATCTAAATTTGCAGCAAGCGGGACAAGCCCTTCTTCATTGTCTAATGCAATTTGGTGATGAAGTGCAGCTAAAGATAAAACACGATAAATCGCACCGCTATCTAATACATCCCACCCTAACTTGTCGGCTAACAAGCGACAAACAGTTCCTTTACCTGAACCACTTGGGCCATCAACGGTGATCACGGGCATTAATAACGCCTGCATTTAAAACCTCCTGCAATGCACACCTAAATAAACCGCGACATTATACGTCAGTTATTAAAATATATCTGCTATTAGTGTGTAACTTTTGTAATTACTTCTAATTAGCTTATTCACTGACTGACGCTAAAACATTGAAAAATGTAGGAAATGTTTTATAGGTACACTTTGGATCATTAATTGTTATTGGCTTTCCACCAACGGCAACCATTGCAAAACACATGGCTATACGGTGATCGTCGTAAGTATCAACAGCAACATCATTAAATGTTTCAGGTGGGGTGATCTCTATAAAATCTTCACCTTCTACAACCTGTGCGCCTACTTTACGAAGCTCAGTTGCCATTGCATATAAACGGTCTGTCTCTTTTACTCGCCAGTTATAAATGTTACGAATGGCTGTTGGGCCTTTGGCAAAAAGAGCAACAGTTGCAAGAGTCATAGCTGCATCAGGAATTGCATTGGCGTCAATATCCACACCTTTTAGTTCACCTTTGCGAACAACTAAACGCTCATCATACCAATCAATTTTTGCGCCTACTTGCTCCATTACTTTGGCAAAGCCTATATCACCTTGCACCGACTTGGCACCCACGCCCTTAATTTCAATCTCACCGCCTGCAATTGCAGCCGCAGCAACAAAGTAAGAGGCAGAAGATGCATCGCCTTCAACCATTATGCGATCTAATGATTGATACTGTTGACCACCTTTAACTTTAAAGGTTGCATAATCACTGTGCTCAACATTAACCCCAAAACGTGCCATTACATCAAGTGTAATATCAATATAAGGTTTAGAGACTAAAGTACCTTTAATAGTTATTGTTGTATCACCGTTAAATAATGGCGCTGCCATTAATAGAGCGGTTAAAAATTGACTTGAAATACTGCCGTCAATTTCAACCTCACCGCCTTTTATTTGGCCACCCACAATTTTAAGTGGTGGGTAGTCTTTGTGCTTTGTATAAGTAACATCACCACCCAATGCTTGCAGCGCGTCAACCAAGTGCCCTATCGGGCGCTCTTCCATACGTGGCTCGCCTATTAGCTCGTACTCACCAGCAACGCCAGCAAGTACTGCTGTTAAAGGTCTATAAGCAGTACCCGCATTACCTAAAAACAAGGGCTCAGTCGGTGTATTAAACACACCACTAACACCCTCTACGGTGGCTACAGTGCGTTCATCATTTAAAGTTACATTTACACCTAATAACTTTAAGGCGCCCAGCATATGGCGTATATCGTCACTATCAAGTAAGTTTTCTACAACGGTAGTACCGCTTGCAAGTGCTGCTAATAATAAAATTCTGTTCGATAGACTTTTTGAACCTGGTAGGGTTACTGTGCCATTTACTCTAGAAATAGGTTCTAAACGAAGCTGCTCCATTAGCTGTGCTCCTTTGCAAAAGCAGCCATAAAGTCTACAAGTGCTTGAACACCTTCAATAGGCATTGCGTTATAAATACTTGCGCGCATACCGCCCACAATTCTGTGGCCTTCAAGAGCTAGTAACCCTGCATTTTTAGACTGAGCAACAAACTTATCATTTAAGCTTTCATCATTAAGCCAAAACGGAACATTCATACGTGAACGGCAATGTTTAGCTACTTTATTGGTATAAAAGCTCGATTCATCAATAAAGTCATAAAGTAGCTGCGCTTTAGCAATATTTTGAACTTCCATCGCTTTTACGCCACCATTACTTTCAAGCCATTGAAATACTTCAGCAGCTAAATACCAAGCAAATGTAGGGGGCGTGTTAAACATACTGCCTTGTTTTGCTTCTAATGCGTAATCTAAAATGCCTGGCTTAGGTAAGCCTTCACGCTCAAGTAATGTTTTACGAACAATAACGATTGATATGCCCGACGGGCCGATATTTTTTTGCGCACCAGCGTAAATTAAATCAAATTTATTAACGTCTATTTCGCGTGATAAAATAGTTGACGACATATCAGCAACGATCGGTGCTGTTGGGTGGCTTGGTACATCAAAAATTTCTAAGCCGTCAACCGTTTCGTTAGGGCAATAGTGAATGTAAGATGCATCTTCTGGTAACACCCAATCAGCAACCTGTTTAATAGAAAACTCGCCATTGGCATCATTACGCACATCAATAGAGGTTGCTTGAGTAAACTTGTTGGCCTCGTCTGTTGCACTTTTTGACCACACGCCGTTTTCGCAATAAACCGCAACTTTGCCTTCTTGGTGTAAATTTAATGGCACAGCACTAAACTGACCACGGCCACCACCATGCATAAACAGCACTTCAAATTCATCACTGATATTCATTAAGCGACGAAGGCTGGCTTCACATTTAGCTGTAAGGGCTAAAAACTCTTTGCTACGATGGCTTATTTCCATCACAGACACACCTAAATCTTGCCAATCTAGAAACTCTTTTTGTGCTTTTTTCATAACCGCTTGCGGAAGCATAGCTGGCCCCGCACAAAAATTATATTTACTCATTACCTTTGCCTCATTCCAGTAATTTAACTACTAAGCATGAACGCTCAATACCCACCCACTAAACCTTTGAGTTTTAATGAATGAATATAACTTCACACCCTATTAATTTTTTTCAACAACATTAAAAAAAGCGGCCAAGGCCGCTTTTTCAATATCAATTATTCTGAAGGAGGATTATCATCCGCTACTTCATCAATAACCGTATCTACAGTTTCAACGTCTTCAATATCAATCAAGTCACTTTCTGTAACTTCAATCTCTTCTATACGTTGTAAACCAACTACTTGCTCTTCGTCAATAGTTCTGATCAAAATAACACCTTGGGTGTTACGTCCAACCGTAGAAACTTCATTAACGCGAGTACGTACTAAGGTACCACGATTTGAAATAATCATGATTTCGTCGTTATCATCAACTTGTACAGCGCCAACAACAGCACCGTTACGCTCACTCACCTTGATAGATACAACACCCTGTGTTGCACGGCTCTTAGATGGGTAATCTTCAAGTTGTGTACGCTTACCGTAACCATTTTCAGTTACCGTTAAAATAGCACCGTCAGTTTTTGGTACAATTAACGATACTACGCGTTGATCATCGGCCATTTTAATACCACGAACACCTGTAGCAGTACGACCCATTGGGCGAACACCTTTGAAACGAATCTCAGGGTTACCTTCTTCGTCTAATACTGGGTTACCGTTTTCATCAACAACTGTTGTTTCTTCAGCTTCTTTAAAGCGTACAACTTTACCTGCATCAGTGAACAACATAATTTCGTTGCTACCATCGGTAATATCAACCCCAATCAGGCTATCGCCATCATTTAAGTTAACAGCAATAATACCGCTTGCACGTTGACGACTGTAAGCCGTTAATGGTGTTTTCTTAACTGTACCAAATGCTGTTGCCATAAAGATGTATTTATCTTCTGCGTACTCGCGTACTGGCAATATAGCAGTAATACGTTCATCAGCTTCAAGTGGTAACAAGTTAACAATTGGCTTACCGCGCGCTGCACGACTCGCTAGTGGTAACTGATACACTTTAAGCCAATATAAACGACCGGCCGTAGAGAAACACAATATAGTATCGTGTGTATTTGCAACTAATAGACGCTCGATGAAATCTTCATCTTTCATCTTCGTTGCTGACTTACCTTTACCACCACGACGCTGTGCTTCGTAATCAGACAATGCCTGATACTTCACATAACCTTCGTGAGAAAGCGTTACTACTACGTTTTCTTCAGTAATTAAGTCTTCAAGGCTGATATCGTGAGCAGCTGCATTAATTTCAGTGCGACGCTCATCACCATATTGCTCTTTAATTTCAACTAGCTCGTCACGAATAACTTCCATTAAACGCTCAGGAGTTGCCAAAATATAAAGTAGTTCAGCAATTAGTTCTAATAACGCTTGGTATTCGGTCAAGATTTTTTCGTGTTCAAGACCTGTTAGCTTATGTAAACGCAAATCAAGAATTGCTTGAGCTTGTTGCTCAGAGATATAATATTGACCATCGCGAATACCAAGTTCGCTCGCTAACCAATCTGGACGAGCAACATTGTCTTCTCCTGCTTTTTCAAGCATACCTTGTACATTACCTAATTCCCACGGACGCGCTGTTAAAGCAATTTTAGCTTCAGCAGGTGTAGGGGATTTACGAATAAGTTCGATAATTGGGTCAATGTTTGCAAGCGCAATCGCTAAGCCTTCAAGCGTGTGTGCACGGTCACGGGCTTTACGTAAATCAAATACTGTACGACGAGTTACTACTTCACGACGGTGAATAATAAACTCTTCTAACATTTCTTTTAAATTGAAACATTTAGGTTGGTTATTAATTAGCGCAACCATATTCATACCAAACACAGTTTGTAACTGAGTTTGTGAATACAAGTTGTTTAAAATAACTTCGCCTACGTCACCACGTTTGATCTCGATAACGATACGCATACCGTCTTTATCAGATTCATCACGTAATGCGCTAATGCCTTCAATTTTCTTATCTTTGACAAGCTCAGCTATTTTTTCAATTAAGCGTGCTTTATTCACCTGATAAGGAATTTCGTGAACGATGATTGTTTCGCGACCTGTTTTTTCATCGGTTTCGATGTCGGCGCGTGCACGCATGTACACTTTACCACGGCCAGTTAAGTAGGCTTGTTCAATACCTTTCTTACCGTTGATAATTGCAGCCGTTGGGAAATCAGGACCAGGGATATAATCCATTAACTCTAAAATAGTTAAATCAGGATTTTGAATAAGTGCCAAACAACCATTTACAACTTCAGTTAAGTTATGTGGTGGTATATTTGTAGCCATACCTACTGCAATACCTGACGAACCATTCACTAATAAATTAGGAATTTTCGTTGGTAAAACATCAGGGATGAACTCAGTGCCATCGTAGTTAGGAACGAAATCAACCGTTTCTTTTTCAAGATCGGCTAATAACTCATGCGACATTTTTGCCATACGTACTTCTGTATAACGCATTGCCGCTGCTGAATCACCATCAACCGAACCGAAGTTACCTTGGCCATCTACTAGCATATAACGCAGTGAGAATGGCTGAGCCATACGAACTATCGTGTCATAAACTGCACTGTCGCCGTGTGGGTGGTATTTACCGATTACGTCACCGACCACACGGGCCGATTTTTTGTAAGGCTTGTTCCAGTCATTACTAAGCTCGTTCATTGCAAACAAAACGCGGCGATGAACAGGTTTTAAGCCGTCACGTACGTCTGGTAATGCACGTCCTACTATTACGCTCATTGCGTAATCTAAGTAAGAGTTTTTTAACTCGTCTTCAATATTGACTGGCAGAATTTCATTGGCGAGATCAGTCATTTGATATCACATTCCTTCAGTATCAGCTCTCAACAACCCGGTATTGGGTATTAAGAGTATTGTTATTATTTCTAACAGACATGCTATCACAATTAATTTTAATTTACAGGCGCAAAACTTTGCGATTTATCAATTTAGCCCTATATAATGGCCTCAGATTGACGAGGAAGTATTTTATGACCGAACATCAAAATGTAGATCACGCAGAAATAGCAAAATTTGAAGCCATCGCCGAGCGTTGGTGGGACCTAGACGGAGAATTCAAACCTCTTCACGAAATTAACCCGTTACGTTTAGACTTTATAGCAAACAAAACGCAAGGCTTATTCGATAAAGAAACACTCGATGTTGGCTGTGGTGGCGGTATTTTAAGCCAAAGCATGGCGCGTATGGGTGCAAAAGTAACTGGCATCGACATGGGGCAAGAGCCTTTAACTGTTGCTAAGTTGCACAGTTTAGAAACTGGCGTAAATGTAGATTATATAAAAGTGCCTGCAGAAGAGTTTGCATCGCAACACCCAGAGCGCTTTGATGTAATAACCTGTATGGAAATGCTTGAACACGTTCCCGACCCAGCATCTATCATTCATGCTGTAGCTGCACTAGCCAAACCAGGCGCGCATGTGTTTTTTTCAACCCTGAACAAAACACCTAAGGCATATTTATACGCCATTGTTGGCGCTGAAAAACTTTTAAAAATGGTGCCTGAAGGTACACACGACCATAAAAAGTTTATAAAACCTGCGCAGCTCATTGCATGGGCAGAGCAAGCGGGTTTAAAAGTTCGTGCAAGTACAGGCCTTTCTTATAATCCACTATCAAAGCAATATACGCTCAATAGTGACGTTAGCGTAAATTACATACTGTACTTTGAGAAGTTAGCTTAATGGCTAACTCTCAAGCCCCCCTCCCCCTTATTGAGTACGATGCATTTTTATTTGATTTAGACGGCACTCTACTCGACACCGCTGATGATTTAGGTGTCGCTTTAAACGCAGTGCTTATTAGCAATAAAATAGAGCCAGTTAGTAGTGATGTATACCGCCCTGCGGCATCTAACGGCGCAGGCGCATTATTAGAGGCTGGTTTTAAAGAGTTATGGGACACACAACCTCAAAGCGAACTTATCAAGCAATTAGTCGACGAATACGCTGCAAACATAGCAAATCACACACGTTGCTTCAGCGGAGTTGAATCGTTACTTATTGCCCTTGATCAGAAAAAGATCAAATGGGGGATCATGACTAACAAACCGGGGTTTTTAACCGATCCTTTAGTGGCAACTATGCCCGCATTAAAAAATGCCAGTGTAGTAATAAGTGGCGACACCTTAGCAGAGGCCAAACCGTCACCTCTCCCATTACTACATTGTGCAAAATTAATGGGAGTTAAGCCTAACCGCTGTTTGTACATTGGTGATGCACAGCGAGACATACAAGCAGGCAAAGCCGCAGGTATGCGCACAGCAACGGCACTTTGGGGCTACATACCAAATATTGATGAAGCCAACAGCTGGAATGCTGATTTTAACTGGCAAAGCCCAATTGATGGTTTTAACCATATATAGTGCCATGTTAATTAATAAACACTATATATTGTGATTGTGTTAGTTTTTACACAAAGCTTGCTGATAAAAAAAGCAGTCAAAATTTATTTTTAAAATGCGTAAATTTAGCAGATCATTAGTTGATTTTTGCATATTTCAACTTAAATGATTGTTCGAAGGTGAGTGTCTACTAACACAAATACGTTATCCCGAAGTTATCCACAAATAGGGGCAATTATGTCCCTTGCAAAACAACTCAGACCACACTATCTTGTGATCTCTAAATTGAACAACACCAGATATTGTGGCCAAATGTTATTCAATTAAATTCGCAAATATGGCGAAACTTATAATAAATGAGTATATACCTTGCCTCGGCGAGGTATAAAGCATTGGTCAAAATACATAATTCCCAAGGAATACAGGCAAATGAACCAACAGTTATCTGTAAGCAAACGTGACGGGCGTAAAGAGCCTCTTGATCTGGATAAGATCCATCGCGTTATTGAGTGGGCCGCCGAAGGTTTAAACAACGTTTCGGTTTCGCAAGTTGAATTAAAGTCGCACATTCAGTTTTACGACGGTATTCGTACTAAAGACATTCACGAAACCATCATCAAAGCAGCAGCGGATCAGATTTCAAAAGAATCGCCTGATTACCAATACTTAGCTGCACGTTTAGCTGTATTCCATTTACGTAAAAAAGCGTACGGTCAATTTGAGCCACCACGTTTATTTGACCACGTAACAAAAATGGTTGGCGATAAACGCTATGATGCTCATTTACTAGTAGATTACACAGAGCAAGAGTTAGATGAGCTTGATGCATACCTTGATCATTCTCGCGATCTTAACTTTAGCTACGCTGCTGTAAAGCAACTTGAAGGTAAGTATCTCGTTCAAAACCGTGTATCGGGTGAAATATACGAAAGTGCACAGTTTTTATATATTTTAGTTGCGGCAAGCTTATTTTCAGATTACCCACGTGAAACACGTACTGATTACATTAAACGTTTTTACGATGCAGTATCTTTATTTAAAATATCTCTACCAACGCCAATTATGTCGGGTGTACGTACGCCTACTCGCCAATTTAGCTCGTGTGTATTAATTGAATGTGGCGACAGCCTTGATTCAATCAATGCAACGTCGTCAGCTATTGTTAAATACGTTTCACAACGTGCGGGAATTGGTATTAATGCAGGTAGAATACGTGCGCTAGGTAGCCATATTCGTAACGGCGAAGCGTATCACACAGGTTGTATCCCTTTTTATAAGCACTTTCAAACAGCGGTTAAAAGTTGTTCACAAGGTGGTGTACGTGGCGGCGCAGCAACATTATTCTACCCGCTTTGGCATTTAGAAGTAGAGAACCTACTTGTACTTAAAAATAACCGTGGTGTAGATGACAACCGCGTTCGCCACCTAGATTACGGCGTACAGTTTAATAAATTAATGTACTCTCGTTTAATTAAAGATGATTACATTACATTATTTAGCCCATCAGATGTGCCTGGCCTTTATGATGCATTTTTTGAAGACCAAGCTGAGTTTGACGCACTTTACGTTAAATACGAACAAGACGAGTCTATTCGTAAAAAACGCATTAAAGCCATTGAGCTTTTCTCTATGTTTGCGCAAGAGCGTGCAAGTACTGGTCGTATTTATTTACAAAATGTGGATCACTGTAATACACACAGCCCATTTATTTCTAAAGTTGCGCCAATTCGCCAATCTAACTTATGTTTAGAAATTGCATTGCCAACTAAGCCACTTAATAACGTGAATGACGAAGAAGGCGAAATTGCCCTTTGTACACTTTCTGCGTTTAACCTAGGTGCAATAGAGTCACTTGATGAGCTTGAAGAGCTAGCTGAACTTGCAGTACGCGCACTTGATAACTTACTTGATTTCCAAGACTACCCTGTACCGGCTGCTAAAAATGCAACTATGGGTCGTCGTACACTAGGAATAGGCGTAATTAACTACGCATACTACCTAGCTAAAAACGGTAAGCGTTATTCTGATGGCAGCGCTAATGCATTAACACATAAAACCTTTGAAGCTATTCAATATTACTTAATGAAAGCATCAAACGAGCTTGCTAAAGAGCGTGGCGCGTGTCCTAAGTTTAACGAAACAACGTATTCACAAGGTATTATGCCAACAGATACGTACAAACGTGATTTAGATAAAATTTGTGATGAGCCACTTCATCTTGATTGGGATACACTACGTGCAAGTATTAAAGAGCACGGTATGCGTAACTCAACACTAAGTGCATTAATGCCATCAGAAACATCGTCGCAAATCTCTAACGCAACTAACGGTATTGAGCCACCACGTGGACATATTAGCGTTAAAGCAAGTAAAGACGGTATTTTAAAACAAGTTGTTCCTGAGTATGAGCGTTTAAAAGATCAGTACGAGCTACTATGGGACATTCCATCAAACGATGGTTATTTACAGCTTGTTGGCATAATGCAAAAATTTGTTGACCAAACAATTTCTGCAAATACAAATTATGATCCAAACAAGTTCGAAGGCGGTAAAGTACCTATGCAAGTCTTATTAAAAGACTTACTAAGCGCGTACAAACTAGGTGTTAAAACCTTGTATTACCACAATACTCGCGATGGCGCCTCAGATTCACAAGAAGATGCTCCAGAAGTGGAAGATGACGATTGTGAAGGCGGCGCGTGTAAAATATAACTGCTGATTTTTATTTTAAGCGGGCATTTAGCCCGCTTTTTCTGATAGTTTTTTGAGTGATAAACATGTCTTATACTACTTTTAGCCGAAACCATAATAACCAAATGCAAGAGCCAATGTTTTTTGGCCAAACTGTAAACGTATCTCGTTACGACCAACAAAAATACCCAATTTTTGAAAAGTTAATTGAAAAGCAACTGTCTTTCTTTTGGCGTCCTGAGGAAGTAGATGTAAGTAAAGACCGTTTAGACTTTCAAGCATTACCAGATCACGAAAAGCATATATTTTTAAGCAACTTAAAATACCAAACACTGCTTGATAGTGTACAAGGTCGTTCGCCAAACGTGGCTCTACTTCCAATTGTATCGCTACCAGAGCTTGAAACATGGATAGAAACGTGGGCGTTCAGTGAAACAATTCACAGCCGTTCATACACGCATATTATCCGTAACGTAACACAAGCACCTGAGCTTATTTTTGATGACATTGTTAGCAACGATAAAATTAGCGAACGTGCTGATGCCGTAACTAAATACTACGATGACTTAATTAACTCTGTATCGCTTTACAACTTATACGGTGAAGGCAAACACGAGATTAACGGTAAAACAGTTATCATTAATTTATTTGAGCTTAAAAAGAAACTTTACCTGGCTATGATGTCGGTAAATATTCTTGAAGCGATTCGCTTTTACGTAAGCTTTGCATGTTCGTTTGCATTTGCTGAGCGCGAGCTAATGGAAGGTAACGCTAAAATCATCAAGCTAATTGCACGCGATGAAGCACTTCACCTTTCTGGTACTCAGCATATTTTAAACATTATGCAAGACGGTAAGGACGATCCAGAAATGGCGATTGTTGCTGCCCAGTGCCGCGACGAAGCAATTAAAATGTTTGTTGATGCTGCAGAGCAAGAAAAAGAGTGGGCCGAATACTTATTTAAAGATGGTTCGATGATTGGCTTGAATAAACATATTTTATGTCAGTACGTTGAATACATTACCAATGCACGTATGACTGCAATTGGTTTGCCAGCACAGTTTGAAAATAACAGTAACCCTATCCCGTGGATAAACTCGTGGTTAGTGTCTGATAACGTGCAAGTAGCACCACAAGAAGCAGAAATAAGCTCATACCTTGTTGGTCAAATAGACTCTCAAGTTGATGCATCAGAATTTGGTGATTTTGATTTATAATGAGTGACAAGTCTACTGCAAGCATAACGCTTGCAGAAAACAGCCAGTGTATAGAATTTACCGCAGGCTGCCCTTCTCTTTTACAGTGCTTAGAGTCCATGAAAATAGACGTCGCATTCCAATGCCGTGAAGGTTACTGCGGCGCTTGTAGAGCAACGTTAGTGTCAGGTAGTGTTGAATATAACGAAGAGCCACTTGCGTTTGTGCGCGAAGGCGAAATACTCCTGTGCTGCTGTAAACCCAATGGCAATGTAAGTATTAATTTAAAGTAGTCTAAACGCTAAATACAGTTTATAAACGCCAATCTAATTGTTTAATACCCGATAACTAGCTCTTTAGCTTATTTACGTATCACTGAACGAGCTTTACACGCATTGAAACTGATGCGCTACGCCCTAAATTATCAACCACTCTTACGTCAAATTCGCCTACTTGCGGGTGCCAGAAAAAAGGCGTATCTCGCTCTACTTTACCAACAAAGCTGTTATCTACAAACCAATATAAAATACGTGAATCTGTATCTGTGATTGCACTAAAAGGCAGGCCTTCTTTTTTCAATTTACTGGCTCTTATCGTGTAGCTAATTAAATTACTCGGGGATGTAATACTCGGTGCTGAGCCACGTGTACTCGTGTCATTAATTAAGCATGAATCTAAATAAGGTGGAGGCTGGCGTTTAACAATACCTGCTTGTTTAAATAATCTGACTAAGTCAGATGGCCAAAATTCATAAACTGCCTTTGTAGTTGTAGATTCAACATACTGACAAGCACGTAATCCCGATACTTTATCAATATAAATTTCACGATGTACATCGGACACTTTAATTGGCGACTTACCTGGAATAAAAAGCCCTTTTTCTGTTTTAGGGCAATGCACATTAGGTAAATCACCTGTTGTTGAACAAATATCTACTTCTGTAATATTTAAACTACCTGGTTTTATATTGCCTTTGATTAAGCCGTAACTATCTAATGAACGTATTATTTCAAAAAATAAAGGCGCGGCTGCTTGTCGCCCAATAAAAGATGGGTGCCCTTCTCCTGAGAAATTACCCACCCATGTAGCTAAAACATACGGACCAACAATACCTACTGACCATGCATCGCGAAAAGCAAATGAAGTACCTGTTTTCCAATATACAGGGTATGATTGCCTTCTTTCTTTTTGAAATGAAATTTCATCAACTGCACTATTTTTACTTAGCATTTGTAAAGTCAGGTAGGCTGCCTCTGGGCTGATGAGCTGCTTAATATGATTGTTTTGATTATTTGGGTTGTTTTGGTTAATAACAGTGGCGTCTTTTTTTAATATAACTTCATCCTTATACACCCCTAAATTAGCTAACATAGCGTATAACTTAACGAGCTCTAGCATCGTTACTTCACTGCCGCCCAGCGCAAGCGCTAAACCATAAAACTCTTTGGGCTGAAGCTTTTTAACATCGGCTGCAACGAGTAAATCGTATAGCCCAACATTTTGTAAGCGATACATCAAATTAACAGCAGGCACATTACGGCTCAGCACTAGCGATTCAGTAGCCGATATAGGCCCTAAAAACTGCTGATCGTAATTCTCTGGTGTATATCCTCCAAAGCGTTTGGGGGCATCTTTTACAAGCGTTAATGGATGAATTAACCCTTCCTCTATAGCAAGCGCATAAATAAATGGTTTAAGGGTTGAACCTGGTGAACGCTTAGCTCTTACACCATTTACTTGACCGCTAATGTCATTATTAAAAAAATCCACAGAGCCTAATTCAGCAACTACTTCCATAGTTTTATAATTTAGTAAAATAGCAGACGTATTACTAAGCCCGTCTCTATGCCTGCGATTAATGTAATTTCTTGCATGGCGCTGAAGTAAGTTTTGTAAATTAAGGTCTATCGACGTTTTATATTCTCCAGGCTTTAGGTGCGGGTACTCGCTTTGTAAATTATTAATAAAATGTGGGGCTTCAAAAGGCAAGTCTGAAGAGGCATATACCTTTATCGGTAATTGCATAGCTGCTAGCCAGTGTTTATCGTCTGGGTACTTTTCAAGCCAACGAGTAAACAGTTTTTTTCTTGTTTCTAGCAATACCAGTTTAGCCGATTTTTTAATGGGATTTCGTTTGGTTGGGTTTTGCGAGATTAAGCTAAGTAATAATGACTCAGGTAAATTAAGATCAATAGCTGGTTTCTTAAAATAAATTAAACTGGCTGCACCAACACCTTCAATATTTGATCCATAAGGCGCTAAGTTAAAATACGCCTCGAGTATTTGGTTTTTACTGTAGTGTCGCTCAATTTGTAACGCTCGAAGTATTTGTTCTACTTTTCCAAAAATAACATGCGTGTTCATCCCAAAGTGTAACCGGGCTACTTGCATTGTTATTGTTGACGCACCGACTCGGTGACTTCTTTTAATATAGCTAGTATAAAACGCATTTATTAAAGCAATAAAATCGACACCAATATGCTCATAAAAGTCTTGGTCTTCATACAGTAAAGTAGCTTGTTGAATGCTCAAAGGGATTTTATCTATTGGCGTCCATAATCTATATCTATCGTCTGCGGCTAAATTTAAACGAAGTAATTTATCACTGCTATCGTAAAAAGCCGTTGAGTAAGCATTGGGCTGGGTAATATCAGGCTTTGGAGTAAATAAATACAACAGCACTGCAAGCAGTGCTGTTGTAAAAAAAGCCGTTTTTATTATAAAACTAAGCTTTTTATTTAGCGGCGGTAACATCAAAACGACCCGATTTTGAGTGCGCTTTGATACTTAAATCATACATAGATTCAGCATAAGCCGATGGCACTACAAAGCTGCCAGATGCTGTAGCCTTAACTTTGTAAGTAAGCTCAGTCATGCTATCGCCAAAGCTGTCATACAATATAACGCGATCCTCTCGTATATCTTTATAATCAGAGGTCCAGCGATTATAACTATTGCGAACGCTGTCTCTGAGTACTTCAAACCCACCAGGTAGTAAATCAATAACAGCAACATCCGAAATATTTTTACCCGTTGTACTACGCACTCGTAATACAACGTTTAGTTCTTGACCTTGAACAGCGGTGGTTATCACATTACCTTTATCGTCTTGGTATTCTCTGACAACTTCTAAACCATTACTTAATGACTTTTGTGGCACGTTTGTATCAAAACCAGCTTGGCTCATCATGTAAAATGAGCGAGGTGGCGCTAATACATCAAGCGTTTTAACGTCATTTAAAAACGAGGCTTTAGGATAAGGTGTATAGGTTACGTCTAATGCCTTTTTTTCTGCCATTGTCGTTGTTGCCATTATTTTTACATCTTCAGGCTGGGCTTGTGATAACGCAACTTTTGAGTATGCCGTCATAGCAAGTACAGACCAAGCAGACGACAACGTGTTGAAGTCTCCTTTAAAAATAGGGTCAACGACATTAAACAAATCATCTTTAGTTAACTGCTTTAAGCGAGCAGGAAAATGTTTTGATAACAAATAAATATACTGTCCGTCGTGAGCTAAACGTGAGTCGTAAGCGCCCCAATTATCGTGCTGGGTATCTTGCCCAATTTTATAGCTATGGATCAGTGCTTGCGCTTTGTCGCTTGCACGTAATAGCTGATAAGTTGCGCCCATAAACGCGGACGTTATATCTTGTTGCCATACTTTGCTATTACTCGCATTTACACTTTTTTCTAAATCAGATAAGTAATTAGTTGTTACCTCACCTTGTCGTGTTAACAAATAAATGGCATAAGCGCGGTTTCTGTCATTCGTCTCTAAAGATCCGCTCGCTATACTGCGCACACCTTCAAAACCACTGCTCCACATATCATAAGGTATTGCTACGCCCGCTTCTTTTGCATCTAATAAAAAATGCATAACATAAAGAGAAGAATAAATAGATGCACTAGAATTACCCGGCCATAACATAAACCTGCCATCAGGTAACTGACGTTGACGAAGGGTATCTATTAAGTTGTTTATACGCTCACGTTTATAAGATACATCGCCCATATAACTCGGGTGTTCTAAATAACTCAGCACCGGAAACACACTACTCACTACCTGCTCGGTACACATATGAGGAAAGTTATCTAAATAACTAATAAGACCATCAACAAGCGCTAACGGGCTTTGTGAAGCGGTAATATTATTTTGTGATAAGTTAGGATATAGCTGTCTCGAAACCGCTATTTCTTTTTTACCTGATTCACTAAAGCCACTTTCAAAGCTACTAACAAATGCAACCGCAGGGCGCACACTTAACGTTGCCGTGCGTTGGCTAACATTGTCACCCGATAACGCAGTAAATGTAATTGATGCAGCGCCAAGCTTATCAAGCACTTTCACTCTAAACGTTAATGTGTCTTCTGATTTTTCATCAATATTTAGCGTTAATTTTTTATCGCTTATTATTTCAATTTTGCTTGAAGTAAGCGCTTCTACCGTAATTGGCAGTTGTTTACCTGAATCCTCAACGCCATTAGCAATACCAAGTACAATATCAAACTCATCGCCTGGTGCTGCTGTCGTTAATACATTAGGAGTTAATACAAAGGGCCCTTTCACAAGTGTTGTACTTTCTTTAACACCAACACCCTCGTCATTTACGGCAATAGCAATTACACGTACCTGACCTGCAAAAGTATCTGGGATAGTAAACGTATGTTTTTTCGTTTTAGCATCAGCCGATAAAATACCAGACCAAAATGCGACTGGTTTTTGTACCTTACGAGAAAACGGGTTAAGTTGCTTGCTCTTGCGGTTCATTGCCATTGAGTCATCATAACCACCACCCGCAGCTGCAAGCTCTTGCACTAGTTTAAATTCAGGTAAAATAAGATCAACAATTTGCATAGTACTAACTTCTAAAGCACGTTTTTGTAAGAAGTGATTTAACGGCTTTGGCGTCCGATAATTTGCCACTTGTAAAATACCTTCATCTACAGCAAATAACAGAACACGTGAAGGTGATTTGGCACTATATGAAATGACTAAATCGTCACCTGGTTTTACTTTATCAGGTATGTTTACGTCAAAATCTATTGCGCGTTTACTTCGTTCAATCGCAAATGGTTTAACTGCGTAGCTTAATGGGCTTGTAAATATTTCTTTCGATTCAAGGCTTCGAACAAATGAAACATTAACATACGCATTGCCTTCTATCCCTTGAGGTAACGTTATGGTTTGTATGCTACTTGTTGTTTTACTCTCAAACCATTTAAAAGCGTGTACTTTATTAGTTTCAATTGTAATTAAACCCGAGCCAACATAAGGCGCTACAATACTTATTTCAATTGTTTCGCCCGGTTTGTAATCCGGTTTATTTAATTGAACTTGCAGTTCAGCATTCTTTTCAAGCTTACCCGCTAAGTTACCCGTGCCGGTTATCGTAAATGATACCCTACTAACGGTATTCCCTTTGCCATCAACGAGTTCTATTAAGTAATCACCTGGTTCAGCAGTGGGTAATTCGTAGTTTGCGCCATCTTGTTTAATGTAAAACGGATTGCTTGATACCTGTTTGTTTTTTCTAACCGATTGGTACTTATAAGTGCCGTTATTTTGTTGCACCAACGTAGATACATATTGTTGTTCTATTAAATTTAGCGATAAATCATCACGAGCAACTTGCTCAGTTTCTGAATTAATATTAATAAATTTTACAACACGTTTTGACTCTTTTGATATGTAGCTTAAATCGCCATCGGCTTTATAACCAACTAACTGCTCAACGGGTGAAACAAGCACCGAGCTGCTTGCACGAACACTTTTACCACCGCCTTCTTCATACCCTTGTACTGCAAAATTTAACTGATAAGTACCTGCCTCATAGCGAGTTAAGTCAATATCAAATTCTGCCTTGCCTTGTTCATCAGTTTTGGTTTCGGTTAATGATTCATAACTGTGTCTAATATTTTTTCCTTCACTGTGGGGATCAGAAAACACATAACCTTTGTATTCATTAAAGTAAAAACCAGCTGGAGATAAACGTAAATCAGCAGTAACACGTCTATTTTGAGCGGGTGTACCAAATAAATTTTGAAGGCTCACCAATGCTTTAAATTTTGAGCTGTTTACCCACCCCTTTGCAGATGATTGAGAAAATTGACTACTAATTTTCAATCTATCGGGTACAAACTCTTCAACTTTAAACTGAGTACTGCCTAATTGGTCGCGGCTATTATTATTTTTAATAAGTTGGACCGATACATAATACGTTCCGGTATTGGCGCTATTTTGTGTTTTAAAGTCAAAATCAAGCAATCCATACTTATCTAAGCTCACTCGTTTATTATAAACAGTTGTCCCTTTAGGATCGGTAATTATAAGTTCAAGCGGTATATCGCCCAGTTTTGCAAAGTTTTGTTGCTTCACAATCGTGGCAAGTTTAACACTATCGCCTGGTCGATAAATTCCACGATCAGAAAAAACAAACGCATCTATTTTATTACTACCACTGAGCCCAGAACTTACACCGCCGGTATCAAACCGAGAGTAGTTAACCATTCGAGCATAGCGATTATAAGGAATAAAAGACATGTCACTTTTAGTTTCGACTACAAAAGCAACGGGAGTTTGATCATCAGTAAACCACGTTGTGTTGTCGAAAAATGCGTGCCCCTCAGAATCTGTTTTAGCATTTAAAATAACTAATCCGTTTTTCCCCAATAACGACACCTTCGCTTTTGCTACCGGTTTTCCTGTTTCAATAGATTGGACAAATATATCGCGAGATCCATCTGCATTATTTTTTACCAAAATACCTAAATCAGTAATAAGGATAAGTCGTTTTTCTTGGGGGCCATATACGTAATTATCTTCTGTATTTAACGCTTGAGCATTTATAAAAAATAAGCCTAAACCAACTGACTCATTATACTTACTACTCAAATCAATAGATGAATAGACCGCTTTTTTAGGGTGCTCCGATTTTAAATTAACTTGTCTGGTAAAAATTGAACTTATGTTTTGTTCTGTAAAGTAATAATTATTAAATTCTGGATTAGAAATATCACCACTGGTTTGACTTATAAGGTGGTTAATTTGATTGGCTTCTACCCTACCTACTTTAACTTGAAGTGCGTTTACACCGCGGGTCAAAAATGACAATTTATGATCGCCATTTTTTGATAATATAGAGCCCTTAGACATAATATTTACTTGTGTCGGATAAGCCGGCGTATCTAAAATAGTGTCGTATTTATTCACCATCGTAAACTCACCCGTCGACTTTAATCCCTTATCAATCGCGATATAAACTTGCTGGTTTTGAGGGGCGTCAAACGTAAAACTGTGTAACTTAGTTGTATCTTGCGCGGTAGGAATCGCATTTAACTTAACTTTTTGAGATTGCTTAAGCACTGCATCAGTAACTTCTCGTGGGCTACTGAAGTACTTATAATTACCTTTTGAATCTTTAGCCGGTAATACGTAAGCAACTGTTTTACTAACCACATCTTGCGATGAAATATCATCTGTGAAGTCTAAAACAAGTGTTTGTTCGGGCTCCCCTTGCGTATTTTTTACCATCAACACATTGGCAGTATTTACTCTAAAAAAGCTATTTACACTTGGGATCAACACGGCGTCTTTAATCTCTACTGTTGTTTGAGAAGGACCCATAACCGGCTTTACACCGCTATTAAGAACAAAATACAGATAGCTTTCGGTATCTTGAATACGTATTTGCTCTGAAGTAATGTAAATCTCTCGTTGATGCTTGTCGTAAGTAACATCAAATTTGTATTGTGCTAGTTCGTTTTTGCCATCTTGCTCAAGTGATTGAGTCAGCTTTAAATTATTTTTTATGGTGCTTAAATCTGTTGGGTGAGTCGCTTTTAATGTTGCAATCACCTTGTGACTTTTTTTAACGTTAGGATCTTGATAAAAAGCGAGTGAGCTAAGCGTTAGTTCAAAATCGGGAGTTTTAAATACATGCTCATTATCGCTTAGATGTATATCACTTTTAAAAATAGATGAATCAAAACGTACCTTATATTCTTGCCCTGCTGACCAATCTTGTTTTGGGATAAATTTAAGCTGGCTTTCACTATTCCAAGACCACTGTCCAATTAGCTCAGGCGTGACTTTTATACCTGTGGGAATCACTTTGCCAACAAGCGCAAGCTTTGCGACAGAGTAAGACACTGCATCCGTGTTTTCTACATCATCTAAAACGGGAGTAAAATCAATATAAAGCGGTTCAGGGTTTAAAACATCAGATAAAGTGGTAACAGCAGGTGTAGAGTGAGTTGCTTTGTAACTAATTGGCTGTGGTAAGGAAAGAAAAAAACAATAGCCTGCTATAATTAATATCAACATTAGCACGGCGCTAAAAAATGCTGTTTTGCGCTCTTTAGCAAACCTAAGCACATTATTTATAGCAGTAATTAACCATTTCGGTTTATGCCAAATAATGACACCAAATGCATTTAAAATAACAAAAAATGTGGTCAGTAAAACCCACACACTGCCAACTGTTTTTTCGGTTACATTTACGTTGCCAAGTAAGCTTGCAACCAAACTAAACAAACCCGTACCTATCGCTGAAAAAGCAATACTCATAAATAAGCTAGCTATTTTGGGAGCGAGTTTACTTTGTTTAAGATTAACCTCTTTTGGGCTAGCCTCTTTTGAATCGGTTTTTGTATTCACGTTCAAAATCCTTTTTCTTTATACTGCAATATCAATAAATGAGAGAACTCATACTTATAATCTGGTTATTTATATTCTTGTGGGACGAAACGGTAATGCCCCGTAATTTTAAAATCGAAAAGCATGTCGCTTTTTTCAGGTCCTCGACCAATATTATGAACAATTAATGGATTCCCTGTGTCTTTTGCTAACTCATTCACAACCATACCAATGTGCGGCAAATTACCTGGCAGCATCCACGTTACAATGTCACCCGTTTTATAGTCGTTCACGTTACTTGATTTAGCGAGCACTTGGCCATGATTTTTAAAGTAAGCCTGTAAGTTTGGCACACGGCGGTGGTCTATATTTTTATCCGGTTTGGTTAAACCCCAAATACGCTTAGAGGGATATAGCTCAAAACTTTTTAACATGTCCTCATGCACAAGCTTTTGCAAATCAATACCTAAAAGTCGATATGATCGAATAACTACATCGGTACACACCCCTACATTAGCGGGCACATCGCCACCCGGATAAGTAATAGAGCGATAAGAC
Source organism: Pseudoalteromonas sp. SWYJZ98 (assembly GCF_015864495.1). Taxonomy (NCBI): domain Bacteria; kingdom Pseudomonadati; phylum Pseudomonadota; class Gammaproteobacteria; order Alteromonadales; family Pseudoalteromonadaceae; genus Pseudoalteromonas; species Pseudoalteromonas sp. SWYJZ98. The sequence goes on from NZ_JADYXA010000007.1 coordinate 128,167, forward strand.
CCGTCATAGGTAACGTTATGTGTTGTTCTTTCAAGTAACGCAGCCACAATATCGTCATCAAACGATGCCGCATAGGCATTTACACTAAGTAAGCTCAGTAAAAAAACAGTAAAGCGTGTCATATGCAATCCTTTGAAAATGTTAATTAACTACAACGCTTGAACCACGAGTTCAGGCACGTTTATTTTCTTGCCATTATTTGTAAAGTGCTTATCAAGACCATACGCCATGACTTCAAGTGGCGCAGCATTATAACCAACCTGCTGAATTTCGGTTATGTAACGCAACATAAAAGCCTCGGCGCCAAGTTCACTCCATTGGGCTACGTGAACAAGTTCATGAAAATGCACAGCTAAATTATCAGCTACGTAAGGAAGCATGTAATAAGTGTTTTTGTATGTAGTACCTGCAGCATCCATGTCAATAAAATCGTCTAATCCCATTTCACGCAAAAAAGGAAAGTTAGGTTTGGGTATTTCATCGACAATAACGGAAAAGGCATTTTTTAAAAATTCGACAGGATAAAACCCTGCAAACTCACTGGCAAATTTCTCACAGCTAATTCTTTGGGTTTTATATTTAATATTTGTTGCATCAATCCATTGTTCTATTTGTTCGAGCACGTCCTTCCTCCAAAATACTCACTTAACATTGTATAAATGTTGTAAGCCAACAACTCAATTGTAACAAAAGTAAATTAACGAATCTCTTTTTAAAGTACAAAAAGCTGCTAAAAAACCACTTACCCTCTAATCAACTATATATTTGGTAATGTGCTTTAAAAACACAGGTATTGTTACTGTGTCCTTATTAGTAGTAACTTGTAATTATTAACTGAATGCAATTGTGTAAATAACGGGTCTGGTAAATTAATAAAGCGTCATTACCAAAAATAACGAGTTTACTTATGCACCCAGATATACAAAAAAATCTTAAAGTAAAACCTGCTCACATCGTCTCATTTATTGTGTTTTTATTAGTTTCAATGTCTACGCTTACCGCTCAGGTATATGCCGCTGATGCTGTATGGCCTTCAAAAACCGCTTACAAATATGCAAATGTAAACGGTAAAAAGATATTTTACCGAGAGGCTGGCATCCAGAATAAGCAAACCATTGTGCTTTTACATGGCTATCCGTCGTCTTCACATACTTATCGTGAGCTAATTCCGCTTTTATCAGGGCGTTATCATGTTATAGCACCTGATTATTTAGGTTCTGGTTACAGCGAACGCCCAAACCCAGAAACTCAAAAATATACTTTTGAATTACTAGCTCAATACGTTGAAGGGTTACTAACAACGCTTAAAGTAAAGCGCTACAGCCTATATATACAAGACTTTGGAGCGCCCGTAGGCTTTAGAATGTTATTAAATAATCCTAATAAACTTGATGCACTTATTGTACAAAATGGTAATGCGTATTTAGAGGGGCTACCCCTACCGAGGCAAGCATTTTTTAAAGCCGCGAATGAAGATAGTTCGAAAGCTCAGCAAGATAAAATTTATTCGTTCACGTCTGAACAAGCCATTATTAATAAGCAGTATTTACGAGACGTACAAAGTAACCCAGAAGTGATGAGCCCAGATAGCTGGACGCATGATCTTCACTTTTTACAAACCAAAGCCGATAGAGTAATTCAAGTGCAATTGCTACAAGATTACTACAACAACCTTCTCGACTATCCAAAGTGGCAAGCTTATTTACGCAAGTACCAACCACCAACGTTAATTATATGGGGTAAAAACGACCCTGCGTTTATAGCCGAAGGCGCTAAAGCATACTTAAAAGATGTACCGAACGCTGAACTGCATTTACTCGATTCAGGGCACTTTAGCGTTGAAGAAAAACCAGTAGAAATTGCAAAGTACATTGTCGATTTTATGAATAAGCTAGCTCAATAATAAGCCTTTCCTTTTGGTTTAGTATTTATAGCGAACATAAAAAAGCCCTGAGGCTAGAAACCATCAGCGCTTTATTAAGCTCAAGCTAAATCCACAAAAATCACATTTAATATGGATAAGTTATGCTTTTATGTATTTAACCTTCTTCTTCAATAAGCGACTCTAGTAGGTCGTGTATTTCAGCTTTAAGCTCTTTGTCTTCAATTTTATTGGCGCTGACTTTAGCATTTTGAAGGTTTTTAATAGCTTCATCTTTTTGGCCAAGCTCAAGCTGTAATGTAGCCATTGAAAAAGAAACCGACGACATGTGATCTTTGTTATTAATCGCAATCGACTTTTCTAATGCTTTTTCATAAGTCGTGATTGCCTCTTCTAGATCTTCGGTAAAATCAGCTAAAGTTTCCCATTGTACAGGGTGATCTTTTGAGGTGTTTTCGTTTTCAATACAAATAGCTTTTAATTGAGCAAATAACGACTCAAACTTTTCACGGTTATTTTTGTTAGCCGCCGCCATTAAATCTTCTGCTAGATCATGTACCGCTTTATATACTTTTGTATTCATCATCACTGGTTATCCTTTAATGCAGCTAAACTCATTTACTCACTCAATTTAGCTAAAATGTATCATTACAGTCATTATAAAACGTATTTAAACAACTGATTTATTTAATTTGGTGTATAGCGTAATAATACATTAATAATGAACATCGCGTAGGCGTTAAACACTCTGTGATTAAACTTTATCGCAATTGCTCTTGGTAAACTTACACGCTGAATAAACTTGCAACCCAATCCAACGTAAAAATGGTCGTAAACACTTTAAGTGCAATGACAACTAAAAATAATAGGATGATTGCCGCTTTAGCTTTGCTACTTTTAAGATTGTTCCAATACAATAACTTTGCATTAAATTCTGTTTTTAACTTAGTGACAGCCTCTTTCATAATAACGCCCTGCTTAGGTATCCGCGCTCAGCAACATTTAACAATCACACAGTTTCTCAAGCGGGGTTTGTAACATTTTTCGCTACCTTTAGAGTAAACCATTAAATAAAGCCTGTACTATATAAAATGTAACAAGGGGTTTTAACTTAAGTTATTGTATCTAACTATTGTTTACACACCCAAAAATTAAAGGATGGGTAAATTCAGTAGAGCGTTAATAATAAATTTGGTGCTACACTAATAACTAACTTAAATTCGTTAACAGCCAACTAAATTAGCCAATTATGAAAGAATGCAACCAGTGTGGTAAATGCTGTATTAAATATGGCGGCGGCGATTTAAGCGCAACGAAAGAGGAAATAGATTTATGGGAGCTCTTTAACCCCGAAATTTATGAATACGTTAAAAACAACGAAATTTGGTTTGACCCAAAAACAGGCTTAAGACTTCAAGTATGCCCATTTTTAGAAATTGCGCCTAAAAAAGATCCTCTCGCTAAAAATATGTATACCTGCAGTATTTACCTCGACCGCCCAGAAGACTGCCGCCACTACCCTAGTCTTATTTCAGAGATGATCCGCGACGAATGCGAAATGATTGAATCTGTAGATATAACAAATCAGACAAGAGCGCAGCATAAACTAGATGCGATAATGATAGATAGCCGCTATTAAATAAATAGGTTTACCGGTTAGCGCTATGAGTTCTTCGGTCAAATAGATAAGTTTTCTATTCACAAACCTATTATTTGAATTTTTATAATATTGGCTTAATCGTCATTTTTAGATTATTCATCGCAAAATTCAAAGTTATACTATAACATTGTTGATTCGTTAATTTTGCGGTGTTATATTATATCACAACATAATAACCACGAACCAATATATCCATGACAAAGTTAACATTAATCTCCTCTGCTATTTTTTCTGTTTTATGTTCTCAATCAGCTTTGGCTGCAACCGTTACTGGTAAAGTAGTGGATGATAAAAATCAACCTATTAAAAATGCCTCTATCCATGTCCATGGCAAAAACCAAAGCGTTAAAAGTAATGATTTAGGCGAGTTTGCTATCGATATAGATGCAGACAGCCAATTACATATTAGTAAAGACAACTACGTAGACTCTCGTATTGCTGTTAGCGAATCTTCAAATAATCTGTCTGTGTCACTTAAACCAACATCGGTTGAGACAGTGGTTGTTTATGCCTCTGCACTTCATAAAAATAGCCTCGAGATGATATCGCCAGTAAGCGTGCTCTCAGGTGATGAATTAAGAAATAAATCTAAACCAACTCTTGGTGAAACTCTAAAAGGTTTACCAGGCGTAAATGCAAGTTACTTTGGCCCTGTATCATCAAGCCCAATTATTCGTGGTTTAGATGGCCCTCGCGTTAAAATCACACAAAACGGATTAGATGCCAGTGATGCATCACGCATTGGCCCAGACCATGCGACATCAAGCGATAGCCTAGCAGCAGAACAAATTGAAGTATTACGTGGCCCAAGTACCCTACTTTATGGCTCTGGCGCAATTGGCGGTGTTGTAAACGTGGTTGATAACCGCATTCCTACAGACAATATCGACGAGCTTACGGGTGCTGCTGAATACAGCCACGATACAGTGTCAAACTCAAACACAGTAGCTGCAAAACTTGAAACAGGTAATGAAGGCTTTAACTTTCATTTTGATGGCACTAAGCGCAGTGGCGATGATTACCAAACACCTACCTTTACTATTGCCGACGATGATGGCGATGTAGAAACAGAGAATTCTGTAGAAAATACTTTTATTGATAGCGAAACACTCAACTTTGGTACCAGCTATGTGGGCGATCATTTAACGATTGGTTTTTCTTACGGTAGTATTGATACTGATTACGGTATTCCTGGGCATGAGCATCATCACGATCACGAAGGTGAAACTGAAGAAGAGCATGCAGAACATGAAGATGAAGCTGCTGAGGAGCCAGTTTACGCACATTTAGAGCAAAATCGCTGGCAAGGGCTTGTAAGTTACGCCCTTCATAATAACTGGATTGAAACCATCAACCTACGTGTTGGCTATACAGATTACTCGCACAGCGAAATTGAAGATGGCGAAATTGGTACTACTTTTAAAAATAAAACGACTGAAGCACGTTTAAATGTAGAGCATAAGTTTGCTGATTGGCACGGAATGATGGGCTATCACTACAGCGATTCTGACTACGATGCAATTGGTGAAGAAGCCTTTACACCCGCAAGTGTAACTACAACTAACGCATTATATTTACTAGAAGAGCGTGAATTTGGCGACGTTACAATTGAACTTGGCGCACGTGTTGAAGATTACAAAATTGAAAGCCAAATCACGGCACACGAGCATAGCCACGATGAAGTAGAAATAGATCACAGCGACGAAGAAACCATTGGGTATAATGAAAGTTTTACCAATTTAAGTGCCTCTGCTGGTGCCATTTGGCAATACAAGCCGGGTCATAGTATCGCTACAAGTATTTCTCATTCAGAACGAGCACCGCTTTCGGCAGAACTTTTATCTAACGGCTTACACATTGCAACTGGCACTTACGAGCTAGGCCTTGGTTACAATATTGAAGATAATGAAGCGCATTTTGAGCCAGAAAATATCAAGCAGGAAACTTCAACAAACTTAGATTTAAGCTTTAGACGCTTTAGCGGTGATTTTGGTTACACCGTTAACTTTTTCTATAACGATATCAAAAACTTTTATTTTCAAGAAAATACGGGTTTAGTTTACGATGAAGAAGATGGTTTAGAATCAGCTATTGGTGCACATGACGATGCTGTTGCGGTTTATCAGTTTACAAGTAAAGACGCAGAGCTTTATGGAATTGAGTTTGACGCGCATTACCAAGTAACACCAAGCGCTATGGTTAAAGTATTTGGTGACTCAACTCGTGCAAAACTAAAAGACGACGATGGTAATTTACCACGTATCCCTGCCAATAAATTAGGCTCTGAGTTACAGTACGATTTAGGTGACTTACAACTAACATTAACGGGTACTCATTACTTTGATCAAAACGATGTAACTGCCTTTGAAACTCAAACTGATGGCTATACGTTATTTGATGCACAAGCTAATTACCAATTAGGTTTAGGCAGTGTCGATGCACAGCTGTATATAAACGTTGATAACATTACTGATGAGTTAGGTTTTGTACATAGCTCATTTATTAAAGATAAAGCCCCACTACCTGGCAGAAACTTCCGCTTTGGTGTTCGTGGCTATTTTTAATAATTAAAAGTACTTTTAGTTTATATATTTATAAACCGCATTTTATTAATGCGGTTTTTTATTTTTAGAATATATAATATCAACACGCAGTTATACTTAATCGATTTGAAGGATTAAACCTGATGCTAACTGCGTTAAGAATTTCTGATATACGACTGCATGGATGCTGGAGGTAGAGCAATGCAAGAGCAATTAGTGGTAACAACTAAACAACGAAATTTTTGCCTTGTTATCGACACAATTTTCTTAGCGAAAAATAGATCACTTAATTAAGCTAATTGGTATAAAACTCTTAAATTACAAACACAAAAAAGCCGTATTCAAATTGAATACGGCTTTTTAAATTCTTAAATTAAAATTTATTTAATTTAAGAAATGATTTCGTGTAGCTCAACATCAAATACAAGCGTTGAGAAAGGTGCGATTGCAGCACCTGCGCCACGTTCACCATAAGCAAGCTCATGAGGAACGTAGATACGCCATTTAGTACCTACAGGCATCATTTGTAATGCTTCAGTCCAGCCTTTGATCACGCCACCAACTGGAAATTCAGCTGGTTGACCGCGCTCGTATGAGCTATCAAACACAGTACCGTTAATTAGTGTACCGTGGTAATCAACACGTACTGTAGACTCAGCTGTTGGCTTTTCGCCTTCGCCAGTCGCTAGTACTTCATATTGAAGACCAGACTCAGTTACTGTGATTTCAGGACGTTTTGCGTTTTCTTCTAAGAATGCAATACCTTCTGCAGAAAGTACTTTAGATTCTTCTTCACGACGAGCTTGGATCTCTTCGTTAATCTTTTCGAATGCAGCTTGAATCTCAGGGATCTCAACTTGAAATGCGCTACCAGCGTACGCATCTTTCATGCCTTCAAATACTGAATTTAGGTTTAAGCCTTCAAAAGGATTAGACTTAAGTTGCTCACCCATTTGTAAGCCAATACCGTAACTTGCTTTTTCAGCATCTGTAGTAAAATTATCTGACATAATGTGTTTTTCACGTTTTGTTAGTTAAAAGACACGTATATGCTATCACAAAATAAACCCCGTTTGGGGCTAGTTTTTGCTGAGTTTTAGCTTAATTAGGCCAACAATATAACTACAAAGCGGTAAAGTGAATAAAATTCCAACAAGTAAAGGAATAGCTAATAATCCAGATTCACCAGACAATAAAAATGGCACTGCAACTAAGCCTACTAAACCAATAAAAGCAGAGCCAATTACTGGCCAATGTTTATCATATTTAGTAATAAGATGGGCAGCCAAAAGATTAAAACCAAGACCATAAGCAAAAGCGGTAATTAAAGGATATTCTGGTTGTGCGTCGACCGCCATTTTTGCCAACAAGCTAATAGCACTTTGATAGCAGTAACCAAATACCATCCATAATAAAAGATGTTTTATTAATAGCTGTGAGGTTGATAGGTCCGTTGCTTTAGTCATTAATTAAACTCCACAAAGCAAAAAACCGCCTATAAGGCGGTTTTTTTAAATAATGGTGGAGAGATAGGGATTTGAACCCTAGATGGGCTATAAACCCATGCCGGTTTTCAAGACCGGTGCATTCGACCACTCTGCCATCTCTCCGTACGGCGCGAATAATATGGTTAAACGTGTTACTTGTAAAGAGCTAAATATAAATTAATCGTAAATAATAATTAAACGACTAAAAACAAGTCACATTGCTCTTTTGTTGCGCTATTTACTGCAACACGCTTATTAATTCAATACTCAGTAATATTGTTTGGGCCTGCGAGCAATCCAAGAACAGATCAAACAAGCCAATAAACTCAGTGCCGTGAATGTTACACTTTGAAAAATTAAGTCAAACCGATTTAAATCATCACTTGGCACTATTACAAACATAAAAGCGGGGAGTACACTTAGCGCTAAAACATAACAACACACTTTAAATGCCCGTCCAAAGTCAAAACGTTTAGACTGTTGCATCCACAAAGTTAACAGTATTAGCATACCTATTGCAGAGCCTGCTATAAAATGCGCTGCATTTGTACTCATTGCAACATACAAAGTTACAAAAGCACCAACGATTCCCCAAATTGACCACGCAAGCCAGTTTTCTTTTTCCTGTAAAAATAAATTTCCCATTGTTTTCGTCTTCTTTATCGTTATTTTTATTAAGACTTTCCATAATGTATCAAAAAACAACCGATTAAAAAACAAACTGAAGAAGAATTATTAACTTTTGTGCTTCCAAGCGCTTCTCACAGCCAAACCACTAACTCTTTTATATTACTCTTGGTAACCTTAATGAATTATGACTATGCAAATTGCATAAAGTTCATACTATTCACAAATTACTAAAATAATGTTCTGGTTTATGGCGAGGTGGCTTTTTACACTCGACTTGAGGAGTACCAATGTATAAGTACCCTACAATTTCATCTTGCTCATGTAAGTTAAGCGCTTTTTTGACTGCTCTACTTTGTGCAAAGTAACCTGTGCGCCAAACACCACCTAAACCTTGAGCAAATGCAGCTTGTTGCATTGCTAATACACTACAGCCTGCACTTTGTACTTGCTCGATACGAGGAACTTTTGGGTGTTCTTGATATTTAGCAATTGCTATTACAATCATAGGCGCACGAAGGGGAAGCTCTTTAGCACGGTTAATTACTTTTTCTGTCTGTTGCTCTGCCACTGCACTTTGATGGTAAATTTCACCCAGTTTATTGCGTGCATCACCTTGAGCAATGATGAACTGCCACGGTGCTATACAGCCATGATCAGGAACACGTAATGCTGCTTGCTTAATTATGTCGAGCTGCTCAGGCGTAGGACCCGGCTCTGTTAGTTTAGAGTCTGATTGGCGGGTAAGTAAAAGCTCGATAGCGTTCATAACGATTCCTCAAAATTCAAAACGATAGAGTAACATTTAAAACCTTAAATAATAAATACCGAGAAATTAAAAATGCAAAACGGCCGCAAAGGGTCAACTATGCAGCCGTTAATAAAATACATTTAATGCGTTATTTTTTTATAACGTTTCGCTTTAACCAGTAATCAATACTAACAAAACGCCCACCGCCCATAAAAAATAAACTTAGGAGCATAGCAAAATAAATTGCCGAAAATTCTATGCCATTATTTAAAATAGATGGTTTACCTTTTTCGTATAGGTAATCAGGAAAGCCATGCTCTTCAACTAAGCCTAGAATTTTCCCTATCCTGTCTTGTACTTCTAATGAGTTTTCGAGGCTTTCTTTTGCACCAGGGATAGATAGCCAATCAAGTACTTGCGCAGCACTTGTTTCTGGATTAGTCGGCGCTATTGCAAACCACCCGTTATGCCAATGTACTGAAGTAGCCGCTACAACCATTGTGAACATAAGCGGGATACTGACTAAGCGAGTTAAAAGGCCAAATAATAACAACCAACCACCTAAAAATTCACTCCATCCAGCTAAGAAAGCTAGTAAATCAGGAAACGGTAAGCCTAAACCCCATTCACTATTACCAAACCATTGAACGACATCAGGAGATGCTAAAAAGTTATTTAGAAAGCCTTCTTTTTCAGTGCTTATAGCAAGTTTGTTATAACCTGCGATGATCATAACAGGAGCTAAAATTAAGCGAAATAGTAAAGCAGGTAAACCATCTAAAAACGATAGTTTACCCAATATTGTGTTATAAAAACTGATTAGTTTATTCATGCGTATCCTGTGTGTTCAATGTTTATTAAGTTATAGACTATAAACAACAAAGACCGTATAAATTGATAAACTATTTCAATTTATTTACAAAGGTTAAATACTTCTCGCCACTTGTAGGGCTTCAAAAATAGCGCGTTTAGCATCAATTGCAGCAGCCAATTTAGCTCCGCCTATCACATGCACTTTTGCGTTATCTGTGTAACCTTCTAGCACTTCGCTATTAGAAACCTGACCAATACAGGCAATAACAGTATCTACCGGCAGTACTTGAACTTCTCCAGCAACATTAATTGTTAACCCATTTTTATCAAAACTTTGATATTGGCAGTCAGCAATTTGTTTAACACCATGCTGTTTAGCAACTTGGCGATGTATCCAACCAGTGGTTTTACCAAGCTCACTACCAAAACGACCCGAACTTCGTTTTAACATATACAATTGGCGCTCGTCTTTATGAGGTTGTGCATCACACTCAATCCCCCATTGCGTTTTAAACTCGCTAATGGATTGTGATTTATGTTCACTTAAAAAAGCAACCATATCAAAACCAATACCGCCAGCACCTAAAATAGCGATTGATTTGCCCAATTCTACTTCGCCGCGTATAACTTCGTCATAAGCAAACACACGCTTATCATCACTACATTTAATAGAAGCTTCACGCGGCCTAACGCCTGTTGCAAAAACAATATCATCATAATCTTTAAGCATTGAATCGTCGTAAGCTTTACTAAGCTCCACAGTTACTTTTAATCGCTCGAGCTCATTAGTGAAGTAAGTAAGTGTATGGTTAAAGTCTTCTTTACCCGGTATCTGCATGGCTAAATTAAATTGGCCGCCCATTTGCGATTTTTGATCAATTAACGTGACGTTATGCCCTTTTTGAGCCAAGTAACAACTTGCTGATAAACCAGCAGGACCTGCACCGACAACTAATACATTTTTAGCTTTAGCTGCTTGCTCTAGCGGGTAATCTAGCTCAAATGCAGCTTGTGGATTAACTAAACACGTAGCACGTTTATTTTTAAATACGTGATCTAGACAACCCTGGTTACAGCCAATACAAATATTGATTTGTTTAGATTGATTGTTTACGTACTTATTAAAAAACTCAGGATCAGCTAATAATGGACGTGCCATCGAAATTAAATCAGCCTCGCCTGCATTTAAAATATCGTTAGCAATTTCTGGAGTATTAATTCGGTTAACAGCAATAACTGGCACGCTCACCACGTCTTTTAAACGTTTTGATGCTTCTTTAAATGCACCCGGTGGCACCATACTCGCAATAGTCGGTACACGCGCTTCGTGCCAACCAATACCAGTGTTAAATATATCAACACCCGCTTTTTCAAGTTCGGTAGCCTGAATAACAACTTCCTCTGGTGTTGAACCGTTTGGAATCAAATCAATGACCGACAATCTAAAAATAATTAAGAATTTTTCAGATACTTTTGCTCTTACAGCTTTAACTATTTCAAGTGCAAGTCGCATTCTATTTTCTAAGCTGCCACCAAACTCATCATCGCGTTTATTGGTGTGCGGCGCCATAAATTCATTAATCAAATACCCTTCAGAACCCATGACCTCTACGCCATCGTAGCCGGCTTTTTCAGCCATATAGGCAGAATGCGCAAAGTCTTTAATTGTTTTTTTAATCGAGCCAAGCGACATCGCTTTAGGTTTATAAGGATTAATAGGTGCTTTTATTGCACTTGGTGCTTGATTGAAAGGATGGTATGCATAACGTCCAGCATGTAATAATTGCAAACAAATTTTTCCACCGTGTTTATGCACAGCATCTGTGTAAGCGCGATGCTTAAACACATCGTAATAACTATTAAATGAGGAAGAAATAGGTGTTAGCTTGCCACGTAAATTAGGGCTGTATCCGCCTGTAATTAACATCGCGGTGCCACCTTTTGCACGTGCTTCATAAAATGCACGTAAGCGTTTGCGGTTATGCCAGCCCTCTTCAAGACCTGTATGCATTGAGCCCATAACCAAGCGGTTACGTAATTGTGTGTGTTTTAGTTGTAATTGTTGTTCTAACATCTTGTGCCCCGTTAACTGGTCTAACCTGTATACATTAGCTAATTCTGCTTTAATGGCAAGTAATAAGCAATATGTGCATGCATTTAATTAAAAATAGCAGTAAAAACTTACGTTTATATAGGTTCATAAACACTTCGTTACGATTTAGCAGTTAAATTTATTTTTATTCTAAGCTAAGATGGGACTAATGTATTAACTGTACCAAATTAAGGAGCTATTTTGATAGCAAAGGTATTTAAAGGTATTTGGGCTGGAATTAATTTTTCTCGTCGCTTAATACTAAACATTTTGTTTTTATTACTGGTAATTGTTTTCTTTGTGTCACTCTCAAGTGACGATGATCAAATAATAGTTGAAAATGGCTCTGTACTTAGGCTTAACTTAAATGGCCCTATTGTTGAAGAGAAAACATATATAGACCCAGTTGAAGCCGCAATTAGTGATGCAACTTCTGGTTCTGAAGCACCAAGCGAAATATTACTCGACGATATTGTTGAAGTAATAAACGAAGCGACTAAAGACGATCGCATTACAGTAATGCTGCTTGATTTACAAGAAATGCCTAAAGCGCATTTAAACAAACTTAAGCAAATTACCAATGCTATCGATGCATTTAAACAAGCTGGCAAAAAAGTGATTGCATCGGGTTATTACTATACCCAAGCACAATACTATATTGCATCACATGCTGATGAAATAGCTATGCACCCATACGGTAGCGTAGGTATTGAAGGTTATGGCATGTATCCGCTTTACTTTAAAGATGCACTTGAAAAGCTTGAAGTCACGCAGCATATTTTCCGTGTTGGTACATTTAAGTCAGCAGTAGAACCTTTCATTCGTAACGACATGTCTGAAGCAGCCAAAGAAGCTAACCGTGTTTGGTTAGGCGCTCTTTGGAGCGAATACAAACAAGATGTTGCTGCGGTTCGCCCATTTGATGAGTCAAATTTCGACGAGACAATGGACGTATATCTTGAAAAAATGAAAGCTGCAGATGGCGATGCAGGTAAATATGCACTTGACCACCAGTGGGTTGATTCTTTAAAAACAAATCAGCAAGTTCGCAAACAATTAATTGATTTAGTGGGCACACAAGAAGATGGTAAGACATTTAAGCAAGTTTCATTTCGTGAATACTTAAGCTTAATTAAACCGCCTATTGAAATTGATAACCCTATTACCGAAAAAGTAGCGGTAGTTGTTGCTAAAGGTACGATTGTTGATGGTGAGCGTAAAGCGGGCGAAATTGGGGGTGACTCTACAGCTGCCCTACTTCGTAAAGCACGCCTTGATGATAAAGTTAAAGCGGTTGTACTACGTATCGACTCTGGTGGCGGTAGTATGTTTGCCTCTGAAGTTATTCGTGCTGAAGTATTAGCCCTTAAGGCTGCTGGTAAACCTGTTATTGCTTCAATGAGTTCTGTGGCTGCATCAGGTGGTTATTGGATTGCCTCTGCTGCAAACGAAATTTGGGCAGCACCAAGTACAATTACAGGCTCAATTGGTGTATTTGGTACCTTTATGACATTTGAGAAAACCTTATCGAAAATTGGTGTTTATTCAGATGGCGTTGCAACAACCGAAATGGCTGGCTTTTCTATCACTCGTCCACTAAATGAAAAAATGGGTCAAGTAATTCAAATGAACGTTGAGGAAGCATACGGACGCTTTTTAAATGTTGTTGCTGATGCGCGTAATATGACGCCTGAGCAGGTTGACAAAATTGCCCAAGGCCGTGTATGGATTGCATCTCAAGCACTTGAACTAGGTTTGGTTGATAAGCTAGGCGACAAACAAGGTGCGATTGAAGCCGCTGCTGCACTTGCCAAGCTTAATCATTATGAAGTTAAAACTATTAAACAAGATTTAAGCTCGCAAGAAAAAATGATCCAAAACATTTTTGGTAATGCGTCTATTAAATCTATGCTTGGTTTGCAAACACAAAAAACATCTGTGTTAGCAACACAAGCTAATTTACAAAGTGTTATTAACCAATTAAGTACTGAAGTTGAAAACCTTAAAGATTACAACGATCCACAAGGTGTATACGCACGCTGTTTAGTGTGTAACGTTGCACAATAAAAGTGCATAGCTTCACCTAATCAGCTGTATTTAAAGCTGCTTAACGTTATACTAGGCCCAGTTTTTTTACTGGGCTTTTTTTATGAAACGTAAACGCATTTATATCGCTTATACTGGCGGTACTATAGGTATGAAAAAATCGAGTCGAGGCTATATTCCGGCTGAAGGTTTTTTAACAGAAACCGTAGTGAATAACGCAGAATTTAATCGTGATGAAATGCCTTTGTTTGATATTCACGAATACTGCCCTCTTATAGATTCTTCAGACATGTCACCAGAGCATTGGCAACTCATTGCTAATGATATCAAAGATAAATACCAAGATTATGATGGTTTTGTGGTGCTCCATGGCACTGATACTATGGCGTATACAGCCTCAGCGCTGTCATTTATGTTCGAAAATTTGACTAAACCTGTGATTGTAACCGGCTCACAAATTCCGCTCTCACAATTACGTTCTGATGGCCAAGTAAACTTACTTAATGCCATGTATTTAGCTGCAAATTATCCTATTGCTGAAGTAAGTCTCTTTTTTAATAACCAACTGTTTAGAGGTAATAGAGCAACTAAAGCACACGCGGATGGGTTTAATGCTTTTGCCTCGCCGAATCTAGACCCCTTAGCGTTATCAGGTATTAATATTCAACTTATTAAAGGTCAGCTTAGCCCATATGTTGAAAATGAGCTGCAAGTTACACCTATTACACCTCAACCTATCGGGGTGCTTTATTTGTATCCTGGTATTAGCCAAGAGGTAGTTAAAAGCTTGGTCAATGGCAATATCAAATCACTGGTGCTACTGAGTTTTGGTGTAGGTAATGCACCACAAGATCCGAGCTTTTTGTCAATACTCGAAGAAGCAAGTAAACGTGGCGTCGTAATTGTTAACTTAACTCAGTGTTTAAAAGGTCATGTAAACATGGGTGGCTATGCAACAGGTAATGCGCTATTAAATATTGGTGTAATAAGTGGGTATGATATGACCCTTGAAGCATGTTTAACTAAGTTACATTATTTATTTAGCCAAAAGCTTGAAGTCGAAACGATTCGTCATTTAATGCAAGATAACTTACGTGGTGAGTTGAGCCGTTAATTTTTACAGGCTAAAAATACAAAAGGCACGCTAAATAGCGTGCCTTTATCGTTTTAAACAACTGTTTTTTATCTAACTTTAGCGTCTATATCTACTAAATCAGTTAAATGACACATTTCACCACTGTGGGTTTTTATGCCGTGCTCACCAAAGTAATCACGCTGGGCTTGAACTAAATGCCCATTACTCGGTGTAGTTAATGTTGCTAAATACGTTTGTGTAGCTCCCAATACAGGGAATGCTAAACCAGTCATTATTGCTTGACCGGTAATTTTTCGCAAAGAGTTAGACTCTTTTTCAAGAGTGTCAATAAATTCAACACCTTGTGCAACGCTATCAAGGTAGTCAGCACGGATTATACAACCAGCGCGCCACGTTTGAAGCGTTTTAGATAAATCTACTTTCCACTGATGAGTACGTGATGCACCTTTGATTAGCGCTAAACCTTGACGATACGCAAGTAAGCTTGCAAGTAAGAACGCGTCTTTTAGCTCTTCTAAATCAATTTCAACATTGTTCGTTGATTTAGATGCATATGTCATCTCTTGTGCAGCCGTTGTGTTACATGCATTAGTTAAATGACGAGCTTGAACAGCAGCAACAAGTGAAGGGACAGCAATACCAAGTTCGAGTGCATTTTGCGCAGTCCAAAGACCAGTACCTTTAGCGCCAACTTTATTATCAATTAAGTCCGCAAGCGGTACATTATTATGATTTTCAAGTGACAATATATGGCTAGAAATAGACAGTAAGTAACTATTTAATTGACCTTCTGACCAGTCATTAAATATCTCAGCTACTTCTTTTGGAGAACGATTAGTACCTAAACGAAGTAATTGGTACACTTCTGCAATAAGTTGCATCAGTGCGTATTCAATACCGTTGTGAACCATTTTTACAAAATGACCACTTGCTGATTGGCCAACACGTGCAAAACACGAGTCGCCATTATAGCTAGCAGCTACTTTTTCAAACCATGGCTCAATACGTTCCCAACCACCTTCAGAACCACTTGCCATCATTGCAGGACCATGACGAGCGCCTTCTGCACCGCCAGAAATTCCCATAGTGGCAAATTCAAATTTATTTTGGTATTTGAGTTTACGCGTTATACCGTCTTTATAATTACTATTGCCGCAATCGACTATCATATCGTCACAATTAACGCCGGCCTCTACAAGTTCATTACAAACTGTATCAACTAACTCACCAGCAGGAACAAGTAATAAAATAGAACGAGGTGCCTCTAAACGCCTTACCATGTCACTTAAATCAGAGACAATGTGAAGCCTATCAGCCATGCCTTGTGATTTGGCACAACTTAGTAACTCTTCACCCGCATGTGGGTTTTTATCATAAGCGACTAGCGTTATCCCTTTTTCAATCAAGTTTAGGGCAAGATTTTTTCCCATAACGCCTAACCCTACTAATGCAACTTGCATCTAGTGTCCTCCTCGGTAACAACTATTTGGTTAGAAAATTCAGTGTATAAATTAAATAATACCGCGTGCATTATACTCATACAGTCATAAAATACTAACTATGAGCCCATACAACATGCTTTTTTATTACAGATAAATAAGCTACGTAATTATATCAAACATCAATGCTCTCGGGGTGACTAAAAGCAACGCTAATTGAAATTAAGATCATTGACGCATTCTGACACCGGTGTCATAATGATGACACAATAGTTTTGTATAAAATAGTGGCAAACCTTTGAAGTTTGCACATAGTTAAAATATTTTAATCTAATATAGATATTTTAATTCAACAAAATAACGTCAACATGCTTTCACCAAGCAAACAGGAGAAATTGATGCTAAGACGCACGAAAATAGTTGCTACCCTTGGACCTGCTACCGATAGAGATAACAACTTAGAAAAAATTATTATCGCTGGGGCTAATGTAGTACGTTTAAACTTCTCACATGGTGTTGCCCAAGATCATAAAGACCGTGCGCAAGCTGTACGCGATATTGCAAAAAAATTAGGCAAGCATATTGCTATCCTTGCTGACCTTCAAGGCCCTAAAATCCGCGTTTCTACTTTTAAAGAAGGTAAGGTAACGCTTGCTGTAGGTGCAAAGTTCACTCTTGATGCAAAAATGGAAAAAGGCGAAGGCGATGTTAACTCTGTAGGTATTGATTATAAAGAATTACCTAACGATGTTAGCCCTAACGACTTACTACTCCTAAATGACGGCCTTATTCAACTAACTGTTGATGAAGTAGCTGGGCACTTAGTACATTGTACTGTAACTGTTGGCGGTGTTTTATCTAACAATAAAGGTATTAACCGTTTAGGTGGTGGCTTAACTGCTCCAGCATTTACTGAAAAAGATAAAGAAGATTTAATAACTGCCGCTGAAATTGACGTAGATTACATTGCCGTATCATTCCCACGTAGTGGCGACGATATGCGCTACGTACGCTCACTTGCTGAAGCTGCTGGTTCAAAAGCACAACTACTTGCAAAAATTGAACGTGCTGAAGCCGTTGAAACGCAAGAAGCTGTTGATGACATCATTCTAGCGTCTGACGCTGTAATGGTTGCTCGTGGTGACTTAGGTGTTGAAATTGGTGATGCAGCTCTTATGGGCAAGCAAAAACTAATTATTCGTCGTGCTCGTTCATTAAACCGTACTGTAGTAACAGCAACGCAAATGATGGAATCGATGATCGATAACCCTATGCCTACACGTGCAGAAGTTATGGATGTTGCAAATGCTGTTCTTGATGGAACAGATGCTGTAATGCTTTCAGCTGAAACAGCTGCAGGTGATTACCCTGAAGAAACTGTTGCAACTATGGCACGTGTTTGTTTAGGTGCTGAATCTCAAAAAGAAACGCATGTTTCTAAGCATCGTTTAGATAGTCGTTTTTCTAACAATGCAGAATCTATCGCACTTTCTGCTATGTATGCAGCTAATCACTTAGATTCTGTTAAAGCTATCATCACGCTTACTGAATCTGGTAGCACGGCTAAATTAATGTCACGTATCAGCTCAGGCTTACCAATCTACTCGCTTTCACGCCATGCGAGTACATTAGGTCAAACAGCACTTTATCGTGGTGTTTACCCAGTATTTTTTGATTCTACAAAAACTGAAAAAGACGGTATGGTAAAAGCGGCACTTGATACTTTAGTTTCTCAAGGTTCTTTACAGTCTGGTGATACAGTAATTATTACTCACGGTGACTCAATGGAAACTGTGGGCGCAACTAACACAATGAAAATTGTAACTGTCGCATAATTACTAAATATAAAAAATGCGAGCTTAGCTCGCATTTTTTGTGCCTGTAATAAAAGCGTTGGTTTTAACTTGCTAATGCCGCTTTAACCTTATCTCGGTAGCTACGGCTCACTTTTAATTCTTGTCCGTTTTCAAGAACTAATAAATACTCGCCACTTACTTGTGTAACCAGCTTACTAATTTGTTTTGTATTTACTATTGCACTGCGGTGTACACGCACAAATAACTGAGGGTCTAGCTCTTGCTCAAGCTCTTTCATTGTTTTACGAAGTATATGCGTTTGTCCATCTTCACAGTGTAAACACATATAGTCACCTGCAGCATCAACCCATTGGATAGTCGCTACAGGTACCCGTATAATTTCACCCTGCTCTTTTACTGCAAGCGATTCTGGGTAACGTCTATCTGTTAAGGTATCGCCAGTGGCTAATTTTTTTAATATTTCTTCGCAATTATTACCAGTAATACCGGCTACAAAACTCGCTAGTTTTTTCTTATGGGCGTTGTCTTGCTGCGTTTTTAAATAAGTATGCACTTTTTCTACCGCCTGTTTTAATCTGTTATCATCAACGGGTTTTAAAATGTAATCGAGAGCATGAATTTCAAATGCTTTTACAGCAAACTGATCAAAAGCAGTTACAAATACTATAGCAGGTAATACTTTTGTACTTTCGCTAAGCGCTCTTGCCACCTCAAAGCCATTCATACCTGGCATCTGAATATCTAAAAAAACCAAATCGATTTTCTCGCTTTGGCACATTTCAATTGCATCAGCGCCTGAACTACATAATTTAATTACTTCAATATCAGAATATTCTTCAAGTCTTACCGCTAAACCTTTTCGCGCTAACGGTTCATCATCAACAATGAGTGTTTTTATTTTAGTCATTTTTCACAGCCTTCTCAAAAGGTACTCGCAGATTAACTTTTAATCCACTTGGCGTATTATGTGATAATACAAACGAATAATTATTTTCATACAACGTTTTTAATCTATCTTTGGTGTTAGCAACACCTACACCTTGAGCGTTAACTAATTGGCCATCAAGTATTTCAGTGCCTGGGCCGTTGTCACCCACTTCTAGTAATAATTCATTCGCAAATACTTGTGCTTTAATATCAATTACACCACCTTCTGTCAGATGGGCAATGGCATATTTAATCGCGTTTTCTATAATTGGTTGCAAAATTAAGCTCGGTACTAAAGCCTCTTTTGCTTGCTCGCTAATATCTACATTTACTTTCAACCGCTCATCAAAACGGACGCGCTCTATTTCTAAATAAAGCATGAGAGCATGTAGCTCTTGCTCAAGCGGTACTTTTTTAATTGGATCGGTATTAAGTGTGTAACGTAAAAAGTCACTTAACCTTGCTACCATTAAGTTAGCATCTTTGTTTTCTTTAACCAAAATTAAAGTAGAAATAGCGTTAAGTGTATTGAATAGAAAATGGGGGTTGAGCTGATACCTGAGCATTTTTAGTTGCGCTTCGTGTGCCATCGTTGTGGCCTTTAACGCTTTTTGTCGCTCACTTTGTAATAACTGATAATATTTAACGCCAAAGTACAAACCACTCCAACATAAAATAATATAAACCGAATCTAAACCTTGCTGCAGGTAATAAAACCATTCCTCTGGTCTATAACCATGGCGGTATATTTCCCATAGATTGAATTTTTGAACGACAGCCCATAGAGTGCCCGTTATATAAGAGGCACCAAATACTACAATCATTAACACCCAGGGCGAAGCATTCCAAATTTTACGGTAAACATACCTAAGCGGCACTGTCATCAAACAACCAGCGTAAGCATTCAATAAAATAACAAATACGTATATATCACGCATTTCAAATACTTTAGAGCCGATATAATTTACTAACGCGTAACCAATCCAGCCCGCGATTTGCAAAAGCCAAAAAAAACGTTGCCTGTTATCGACTAAAGATTGCCAGTTCAAAATAGATGTTTACTCCGTATGGTTAAAACTAATTCCATAAAATAGGCGTTTGTTATTTTTATTATTTTTACCTATGTAGGGCTAATTTTCACAAAATTAGGTAGTCTTATTATATAGATTTATGAGTTTGCATAGCACTACAGCTTGCCTTGCTTTTTAAGAGTCTTACCGCAAACAAATAGTCGAGACACTAAAAAAGCGAAAGGTTATCCGCCTTCCGCTTTTTAAATATCAATAGCCTTGTGTAAATTAAGCTAGTTTATCTGATGCTACTTTGTAGGTTGGATCTTCAATCACATTCACTTCAACTAAATCTCGTGCTTTATGAAGCAACTGCGTACAGTCTTTACTTAAGTGACGTAAATGAAGTTGTTTACCTGCTTTTGTGTATTTGTCAGCAAGTGTATCAATTGCTTCTATTGCACTGTGGTCAGATACGCGGCTGTGTTTAAATTCAACAATCACATTTTTAGGATCATTTTTCACATCGAATAACTCAGAAAAGTTTTTAACAGAGCCAAAGAATAACGGGCCATGTAGTTCGTACACCTTAGCGCCTTCCTGATCAATGTAGTTAGTTGTATATATCTGCTTCGCATGCTGCCAAGCAAAGACTAGAGCCGATACAATAACACCCACACATACAGCAATCGCTAAATCAGTAATAACAGTCACGCCCGACACAAGAACAATTACAAATGCATCAGATAATGGTACGCGCTTCATCATTTTAAAGCTTGCCCATTCAAATGTACCAAGTACTACCATAAACATAACACCAACAAGTGCAGCTAATGGGATCATTTCAATTAAGCTAGAGGCAAAAATAATAAAACCAAGTAGCATAAGTGCAGCGCTTATACCTGATAAACGAGAGCGACCACCTGAATTTATATTGATCATTGATTGACCAATCATTGCACAACCACCCATTGCACCAAACATACCGCAGGTAATATTTGCAGCACCTTGACCAATACATTCTTTATTACTATGACCACGGGTTTCTGTAATCTCATCAATTAAGCTAAGCGTTAATAAAGATTCAATTAAACCAATAGCCGCTAAAATAAGTGCATAAGGAAAAATAATTTGTAGCGTTTCGAAAGTAAACGGTACCATAGGAATATGAAATTCAGGTAAGCCGCCAGCGATTGTTGCAGCTTCGTCGCCTGTCATTCCTTTTAAGAAATCTAATACTGTATGCGCCTCTAAATCAAACCCAATCACTAATCCAGTTACAGTTACAATAGCAACTAGAGATGAAGGCACTGCTGTAGTCAATTTTGGCAAAAAGTGGATTATTGTCATGGTTAATGCAACTAAGCCAAGCATGATAAATAATGGATTACCTGTCATCCATTCTTGTCCGCCCATACCGTCTGGCACTTTAAACTGCCCTAGCTGAGCTAAAAATATAACAATTGCTAACCCGTTTACAAAACCAAGCATTACCGGATGAGGAACCATACGGATAAACTTACCGAGCTTAAATACACCCGCGAGAATTTGCAGTATTCCCATCAGCAACACAGTTGCAAATAGATACTCAACACCGTGATCAAGCACTAAACTTACCATGACAACAGCTAGTGCACCGGTTGCACCTGAAATCATACCAGGGCGACCACCAAAAATAGCCGTAATTAAACCAACGATAAACGCGGCATATAGACCAACCAAAGGTTCTACATTTGCAACAAATGCAAACGCAACTGCTTCTGGGACTAAGGCTAACGCCACAGTTAATCCAGATAGAATATCGTTTTTAGCAGAGCTAGGCGCCCTACTGAGTAAGTTAAACATTGAGGTCCTCAAATGGTGTAATGGGTATCAAAAAAAGCGCTAAATTCTACCAAATTAGCGCTCAGTTAACAATTGTCATTATGTGGTTAAGCTAAACTAAAAATGGTTTAGCTTTTAAAAGAAGTGCTTTTACAAAGGAAGGGAAGTACTGCGTTTTACACATGTCATTGTTACATTAGAATGTACTTCTTGGACGTATTCTAAGCTTAGTAAATTATCGCGCACAAAATGCTCATACCCTTCTATGCCTTGTGAAATTATGCGTAGCATAAAGTCCATGGTACCAGCCATAGTGTAACACTCTGTTACCTCGTCGTAGCTCATGATCAGCTTTTCAAACTCAGCAAGATTCTTTTTACCGTGATTTGATAAACGCACATGTGCATATACAAGCATATCAAAGCCAAGTTTTTTCTCATCTAAAAGAGCCACTTTGCTTTTTATATAACCATCTTGCTCTAGCTTAGCGATTCGACGCCAGCATGGAGATTGAGACAAGCCTACTTTATCTGCAATTTCTGCGGTTGATAAACTAGCATCTTGTTGTAAAAGTGCCAATATTTGGCGATCTACGTGATTTAGAGACATTTTATTTCTTATTTATCAAATAAACTGGTTAAATTATACAGCCATTTTAAAACTCAGTCTGCTTATTTTTAATGTTTATGCAGTTTGTAAACTTAAAATAAGCAACTTAACCAAACTTACCACTTACAAAAGGATTTGTTTTCTTTTCAAATCCCACCGTAGTGTCGCTACCATGTCCTGCCAGTATTTTAGTATTATCAGGTAAGGTTAAAATATGCGTCTTAATCGACTCTATAAGTTGTTCACTGTTCCCCTTAGGGAAATCAGTGCGCCCTACTGAGCCTTTAAAAATAACATCACCTACAATAACGCACTCATAGTCTGGTTGATAAAACACTATATGACCGGGTGTATGCCCCGGGCAATGTTTAACTAAAAAGCTAAGTTTACCTACGCTCACGGTATCGTTATGGTTTAGCCAAATATCCGGATAAAAAGGCTCAATGGGTTTAAACCCGAACATTTGTGCTTGCATAGGTAAGTTTTCAAACCAGAAGTACTCCTCTTTTTGTGGGCCAATAATTTGTACGTTAAATTGATTACGTAAAATATCAGCCCCACCCACATGATCTAAATGCCCGTGCGTTAACCAAATAGCACTTAACGCTAGTTTATGCTCATTAAGGACCGTTATTATTTTATCAGTGTCGCCACCTGGGTCGATAACCACAGCGTGTTTAGTTTCGCTACACCAAATAATACGGCTGTTTTGTGCAAAGGCAGTTACAGGTATAGTTATGATTTCCATATTAAATTTCTTTACTTTTTTGATCTGGAATAACAACTTCTTCTTCGAATGACATAAGTATTGGATACTTTAAGTACGCTTGATCATAAAATGGACTTTGCTCATATAACCAGTTTAATCGAGCTTCTGCGTCACTCGCGAATGATTTATCTTTAAGTTTTTCATCAAACTTAAGCGCAAGCTTTGGGTTATCTTTTAGCATTTGGCGTGCATAAGGAATTAGCGCATAGTTTTCCATATATTCAGTACGCTGAAAAATAGTATTAAACTCACCCCACGCAAAAAATGAATCAGGTGCTTCCGGGTGCAATAAATGAACTGCTAATTCACCTGCTTTTTGTTGAGTATTGACTTGATACCAACCATCTAAATCTACATTTATAGCAGGGACGTAATCAAAAGTTGCTGATACTCTAAAACGCCCTTCAAATGGTGCTTTATCAAACGTGTAGTCTGCCACCTTTGCAACTTTCAAAGGCTGTGTGTTTGCCCCTTCAAGTTTATTAATAGAGACACCATGTAACTTTAGTTTTTCAATAATGTTGCTATATACAGGCGGAATAAAAAAAGCTTTAGGTACTTCAACTGTATGTTGTACATCTTTTTGCCAATAAATAGGTAAGTCAGTATATGTATGTTCTTTACCCAAATATTTCACTTCATTTTGGCCTGAGAGCGCATTCATGCTTGATGAATATTCAATGCCTTTAAACTGCGCAATCGTATCAGCTTGCTTGGCATAGCCACGCTTTACTATTAACTGTTTAGGAACAAATTCTTGTTCTTTTTTAACTGCATTAGCTAATTCATGACTGTGCTTTGATAGCGCAGTAATAGCACCATCTAAAAATACATAAGTTCCCAATACACGTTGCTTGTAAGGCTTCAATGAATGATTTTCGATTAAAATAGTTGGCAATGACTTTAAATCCCCCCAACCATTTGAAAAACGTGGCGTAGCAACCCAGCCCGCTAACCCTTTTTTAAAGTCGCGCTTGTCCATAACAAAAACAAGTGGTCCTGGGGTGTGTCCTTGCTTCGCTAGCGTATCGTCAATAAGAGGTTTAAAAAACTGGTTTAATGTATCTGATACCGCAGGCGATTCGCTCGAAAATACCGGATTGTAACCATAAGTCACATCGTATTGGTAATCTGCGCCGTCAGTAACGTGTACATCAATGTATAAATTTGGGTTGTAATCGTTAATAACCTTTAAAACACTTCTAACTTCTGGGGTATCTAATTTAGTAAAATCACGATTTAAATTAAGGTTATTAGCATTTGTTCTAAAGCCCATTTTTGCAGGGCCCCGTTGATTAATGCGATTGAATGCACTGCTACGTTCGTGGCCATCTACATTTAAAATAGGAATAAATAATATGTTTACCTTTTTTAAAATGTCACGGCGCTTACCCGTCGCTATATCTCTGAGTAACATGAACATGGCATCTTTACCGTCTATTTCCCCAGAATGTATTCCTGCCTGAATAAAAATAGTTGGCTTAGTGCTATTAGCCATTTGCCTTGCTTCAAAAAAACCTTGCTCACTGGCAATTAGCATTTTTATTGCACGCTTACTATTACTATAGCCAATGGTTTGAGATTGAAACTGAGTAGGGTTTGCAGCAACTAACCTATCTACAAATGCCATTGTATTTGCATAATCGGGCGACGCTTCACCTGCAGATAACTCGAAGTCAGTAGTTAACGGCCCTTGTTTTTGTAAAAGCTCTACGCTTTTCCCCTGCCACTCAATGAGTGGAGGTAAGTGTGCGTCATACGCCACACTTGCAGATAAAATTAGTAAACTTGCAAACATAAAATTCTCTAACAAACGCCTTAATTATATAAATTATATCAACTAAATTTTTTATAATGAGGAAACTGCGGTGATTCAACAAAAAAATGCAGCCAAATACATCTCACTCATTCGCACCTGTATTTTTAGGCTTTATAACCTTATTAAATATTATACCAATCCGCAGTAATACTTAATCATTTTGCGGGGCTAAACATGTCGCTACCTGCGTTAAAAAACTCTCATTTACGACTGCATGGATGCAGAAGGTAGAGCAATGCAGAAGCAATTGCCGAGAACAACTAAATAGCGAATTTTTTGCCTAGCTATCAATACGTTTTTACGCTCTCAAAATAGATCCTTTAATTAATCGAATTGGTATTACTCATTGGTTTAAGTTACTAAATTACAGGCACAAAAAAAGGAGCCATAGGCTCCTTTTTAATACTTATATAAAAAAGCTTAAGCGGCTAGGCCTTCTTTTGCTTTTTCTACAAGCGCTGCGAATGCAACTTGGTCGTAAACAGCGATATCTGCAAGGATCTTACGATCGATTTCTACAGAAGTCTTTTTAAGACCATTGATAAAACGGCTGTAAGACAGACCATTTTGACGTGAAGCAGCATTGATACGTGCAATCCATAATTGACGGAAAGTACGTTTCTTCGCACGACGGTCACGGTAAGCGTATTGACCCGCTTTAGTAACAGCCTGGAAAGCTACGCGGTAAACACGTGAACGTGCTCCGTAGTAACCTTTTGCTTGTTTTAAAACTTTTTTGTGACGTGCACGTGCGACAACGCCGCGTTTAACTCTTGCCATTTCTAAAAACCCCTATTAAGCGAACGGTAACATACGTGAAACTAGACCATGGTCATTTTTATGAACCATCATCTTAGGACGTAGGTGTAACTTACGCTTAGAAGTTTTCTTAGTCAGAATATGACGAAGATGCGCTTGTTTACGCTTGAAACCGCCAGAAGCAGTCTTTTTGAAACGCTTAGCAGCGCCACTGTGACTTTTTAGCTTATAAGCCATTGCAATAACTCCAATTGTATTGCTTTTAAATTAGTAAGCAGGCGTGAGATATATTGCTATAGCTCCACTTTTAGGCCTGACTTACTGCCATGTTCCGGTGAAGACCCAACATAAATGCCGCAATCTTACTTTAAAACCGGTTAACTCAGGTGAATATTCGCATATTGCTTGCAGACCTGAGCTAATTTCGGTGCGTATTATCGCTTAAAAATTATTTTTTAGCAACAGGCGCCATCATCATAACCATTTGGCGGCCTTCAACACGATTTGGGAAAGACTCAACTACTGCAAGCTCTTCTAAATCGGCTTTGATACGGTTTAATAATTCTATACCAATTTCTTGGTGAGCCATTTCACGACCACGGAAGCGGATAGTAATCTTAGCTTTATCACCAGCTTCTAAGAACTTACGTAAGTTGCGAAGCTTAACCTGATAATCACCTTCATCCGTACCAGGACGGAATTTGATTTCTTTTATCTGGATTTGCTTTTGCTTCTTCTTCTGCTCTTTTAGTTCTTTGCTTTTTTCAAAGATGAACTTACCGTAGTCCATGATTCTACAAACAGGCGGCTCAGCGTTTGGACTGATCTCAACAAGATCAACACCCGCTGCATCGGCCATAGTTTGCGCGTCTTGTAATGACTGAATTCCAGCTTGTTCGCCTTCAATGTCAATTAAACGAACTTCTTGCGCTGTAATTTCTTCGTTAATACGATTTTTTTGAGCTGTTTGTTGCCCTTTCTTGCCGCCTCTAATAGTACGTTCCTCCAAGAATATCAATAATATAAGCGTGTAAATGGCTGTTTGTTCATGCCTTACACGCTCGATTTTTACTGTCGATTTTTAATTTCTTCACTAATTTTAGCTACAAAATCATCAACATTAAATTTGCCAAGGTCTTCACCTGTGCGAGTACGCACTGCTACTTCTTGTTGTTCAACTTCTTTATCGCCAACAACAAGTAAATATGGAATACGCTTCAGTGTATGCTCACGGATTTTAAAGCCAATCTTCTCATTTCTCAAGTCAGCAGCGGCTCTAATTCCAAGTTTATTTAATTTTTGTACAACTTCTTTAACATAAGGAGCCTGTTTATCGGTAATATTCATAATTACCACTTGCTTTGGTGCAAGCCACGTCGGGAATAAACCAGCGTACTCTTCAGTTAAAATGCCAATAAAGCGTTCAATAGAACCTAAAATAGCACGATGTATCATTACAGGTGTACGACGCTCGTTATTTTCTGCTACATAAGTAGCACCTAAACGACCCGGTAATGCAAAGTCTAATTGCACTGTACCACACTGCCACGCTCTGTCTAAACAATCGTACAAAGTAAATTCAATCTTCGGACCGTAAAACGCGCCTTCGCCCGGAAGATAATCAAATTCAATATCGTTTAGCTTAAGTGCATCAGCTAAAGCAAGCTCTGCTTTATCCCACATATGGTCTTCACCAATGCGTTGTTCTGGGCGAGTAGATAGCTTAACTACAATCTTCTCAAATCCGAATGTTTCATATGTATCATAAACCATCTTAATACACGATGACACTTCGTCCATTATCTGCTCTTCAGTACAGAAAATGTGAGCATCATCTTGTGTAAAGCCACGTACACGCATTAAACCGTGTAGTGCACCTGATGGTTCATTACGGTGACAACAACCAAATTCAGCCATACGAAGTGGTAAATCACGGTACGATTTTAACCCTTGGTTAAAAATTTGCACGTGACCAGGACAGTTCATAGGTTTAATTGCGTATTCACGTTTTTCAGACTCAGTGGTAAACATTGCTTCTGAATATTTTTCCCAGTGACCTGATTTTTCCCAAAGTGAACGGTCCATCATCATTGGACCTTTTACTTCTTCGTACTCATATTCGCGTAATTTTTCACGTACAAATTCTTCAAGCTCGCGGTAAATGCTCCAACCATCGTTGTGCCAAAATACCATGCCTGGTGCTTCTTCTTGCCAATGCCATAAATCAAGCGCTTTACCAATACGACGGTGATCGCGTTTTTCAGCTTCTTCAAGGCGCTTTAAATACGCTTTAAGTTGCTTTTTATCGCCCCACGCGGTGCCATAAATGCGTTGTAGCATTTTGTTTTCTGAATCACCACGCCAATATGCACCCGCCACTTTCATTATTTTAAAGTTTTGGCAAAATTTCATGTTAGGAACGTGAGGTCCACGACACATGTCTACATATTCTTCGTGATGATATAAACCTGGGCGGTCATCTTTAGCGATGTTTTCGTCCAGAATTTCTATTTTGTATGTTTCGCCACGCGCTTCAAATGTATCGCGTGCTTCTTGCCAGCTTACTGTTTTTTTCACTACGTCGTAGTTGGTTTTTGCAAGTTGCAGCATACGCTTTTCAATTGCTTCAAGATCATCTTGTGATAATGAGTGTTCCATATCGATATCGTAGTAAAAACCGTTATCAATGGTAGGACCAATTGCCATTTTTGCGTCTGGGAAAAGTTGCTTAACTGCATGACCAATTAAGTGAGCACAAGAGTGACGAATGATTTCAAGGCCGTCATCGTCTTTAGCGGTAATGATCTCAAGACGAGAATCTTCACAAATTTTATCACATGCATCAACACGGTCGCCATTTACACGGCCCGCAATGGTCGCTTTAGCTAAACCAGGACCAATGTCGTTTGCAACATCAAGCGTGCTTACAGGGTTTTCAAAACTACGTTGACTTCCGTCTGGAAGAGTAATAACTGGCATTATAAATCCTTGCTACAGTGGTGACACCTACAATGTATCACGTGTATTTTTAATAAATTAAATGAGAATGACTCGACAACGCTTTTACGAATAAGCATTGACTAATATATGTAGATGAGGAGTCTATTCAACTACAAAGATATATTGTCGCGTGCCGCGCATTTAATTACAAGTTTAAAGGGGTGAAATCCACCCGTTTTATCCACAAAATGTAGCTTTTAAAGCAAAAAAATCAGTAACTATTCAGCCTCATCTGAAATGAATATATCAGGCAGCTGATTTTTGAATAATAACTCAAGGGCTAGGCTTGCAGATACATATTGTTTTCTGCAAGTCGATAAATAGCTTCTCAGCAA
>NZ_JADYXA010000070.1:0-5409 GCF_015864495.1 Pseudoalteromonas sp. SWYJZ98
CAACAGCGACGTGATCACCCTCGCTAAACGGCACAACCCCAAAGGCGGGGACTCTCTGAAATTCACGGGAACCGGGCCCCACGCGGGCCGCTCGTTCCGCCTCGAAACCATGATCGAGGACAACGGCTACTCCCGCCGCTACATCGTCATTGAGACGACGGTGCCATGACCAAAGCCCGCGACTACACGCTCAAGATCGACGCCTCCCAGGTAGTGAAACTGGGAGAACGACTCGCGCAGGCCAGCGGCGAAGAGATTGGCCGCGCGTCCGTCACCGCTTTGAACGAGGTGGTGGACCGCACATACGATCTGGCGCGCGACCGGATGATCGCCGGTATCAACCTGTCCGACGATTATCTGCGGCGTCGAATGACGCTCCAGCGCGCCACACCCGGCAAGCCGGTGGCGTCGATCACGGCCAGCGGTGCGCGCAACGCAACCACCGTGCTCGGGCGCTACGACGCCAAGCCGGTGATCGTAGCGAACAACAAAGGGCGGCCCGGAAAGGGCAACAAGGCCCTTGGCATCCCGTCGGGCCAGAAGCAGGTCGGTGTCACCGTTGAGGTGACCCGTGGGCAAACGAGTGACGGGTTTGTACCGCGCGGTTTCCTACTCCCGCTGAACCGAGGCACCGAGTCCGGTGGCAACGGCTTCGGCGTTTTCGCGCGTTCGCGCGACGGCAAGTTGCGCCACCGCTACGGCCCGTCCGTGTATCAACTGTTCGCCTACCAGGTCGAGCGCATCGTGAACGATGTGACCGACGACCTGGAAGACACCCTCGCCGCACAGGTTGACCTGGCGCTGCAGAAAGCCATCGAACCATGACCGCCACCCCCGCCATCTTCAAGAAGTCCTCCGACATCGCCGAGTATCTGACCACGGTACTGCAGGGCGTCACCAAGGCCAACGGCTACAAGACCGACCTCGGCACCACGGTGTACCGGGGCCGCCTGAAGCACGATGAGGACCGTGTGCCCTACGCCGTGCTTATCGAGGGTGAGGACCGCCCGCAGGAGAACGACGGCGGCCGACTGGACATCACCCTGGAGCAAGACTTCGTACTCGGCGCCTACGTGCACTGCAACGTGGACAACCCGAACGATGCCGCGCACGACGCGATCAAGGACATCAAGAAGGCGGTGTTCTCCAGCGACCTGGCCCGACGACCGATTGCCGGTGCGCGCGGGGCCAACGGCCGCGTAGCGAAGTTGAGCTACCGGGGGAAGGACATCGGCCCCCGCGCCGATGGCAAGAACATTGTGTTCGCCGTCGTGCACATCACGGTGGTGTTCGCCGAGAACCTGCTGGAAGCCTGAGTCCGAAATTGTGCCGCAGAGGTCGATTCGCCCTGTGCGATGACACTGCGAGCGTTGTAATCCGATCTTGCCGTGAGTGCGGCATGACATTCTCAAGGAGTTTCTCATGGCAGCACGCAGCTTCAATGGCGCTGGCGACGTTTACTTTAACCGTATGGTGGACGGCGTAAAGCAAGGTCTTGTCGGGCCGATCTACGCCGACAGTCTCTCGATCACCCCCAGCGTCGAAACGATCCAATCGACCAGCAAGGGCCGGTATGACTATGGTCAGGTGCTGGAGAGCGTGAACATCGCCCAACCGTCTGAGTTCTCCATGGCGCTTAAGGAAGTTACCGGCGACATCTTGACCATGGCCTTCCTCGGAACCTCTGCCGCGTTCACCGAAGCCTCCGGCACGCTGACGGGCTACGACCTGACTGTCACACAGGTGGGCACATGGCTCCCCATCGGCAAAAAGAATCTCGCCACACTGGTTACCGTTGAAGACGCGGCCACTGGTGGCGCCACGCTGATCGAAGGCACCGACTACAAACTGAACCGCCCCATGGGCTGGATCATGGCGCTGGCCGGGGGCGCTCTGGCGGTAAACGACCACGTTTTCATTACCTGCGCACATAGCGGTGCCACGGGCACGAACGTTAAGGGCTCCACCCGCACAGAAGTTCGCGTTGAAATCATTTTCGACGGTATCAACCAAGCTGACGGCACCCAGTGCACGGCAACGATCTGGGAAGCCATCCTGGCGCCAGACAGCGAGTTTGACTTCCTGGCGGATGACTTCGGGAACGTAAACCTGACGGGGACACTGAAGACCCCGGTCGGCAAGGACGCTCCGTACGAGGTGTTGATCCAAGACCCCGTGGCCTAAGCACTGCTGGTGTGGCGGGCCCGCCCGCAGCCCAAACCCGCCACGCGCCTTCAGCCTGGCGGGTTTTTTCATTCAAGGATCGTCATGCATAAATGCACCCGATGCGGGTTGACCAAGACCCCTAGTGAATTCTACAAAGCCACCAAGAATCCTTCGGGCCTGCAGTCCCGGTGCAAAGAGTGTTCGAAGGCGACAAACCGCGAGTGGATGGCGAAGCACCCGGAAAAAGCTGCGGAGTACACCAAGCGGTACGAAGAGAACAACGCCGAGCGTCGCAAAGAACTCCGCGCGATCAGTCGCGCGGCGTATGCCCCGCGTCGTCTTGAACTGGGACGCGCGCTGGAAGAGAAAAACCGCGCGAAGCGCAAGGCACAGGCCGACGCCCGTCGCGCGTCGATGCTTGATCGCCATAATGAAAAGTCGCGCCGTTGGCGCGCCGCGAACTTGGAAAAGTCCAAGGCCATCTTCAAGAAGTGGCGGGACGCCAACCCGGGCGTGATGGCGATGCATTCGGCGAAATGGCGCGCGGCCCTTTTGCAAGCAACCCCAACATGGGCCGACCAAAAGAAGATCGCGGAATTCTATGAGGCCGCCGACGGCCTGAGCATGCTCACTGGGGAGTGGTATCACGTGGACCACATCGTACCGCTGCAAGGTAAGACGGTGCGCGGCCTGCACTGCGAAGCCAACCTCCAAGTCCTGCCTGAAGCCGAGAACATCCGCAAAGGCAACCGCCACTGGCCTGACCAGCCCTGAAAGACACCATGGCTACTTCGAATCGTGATGTAACCCTCAAACTGAGCGTTGAGACCCTCGGTGAAGACGGTATCAAGGAACTGCAGAAGGCGGTTGAAGCTCTCGGGCGCGACGGCGGCGCAGCGGCGCCTGAGTTCCAGAAGCTCGCCGACGAGATCGGCCGCCTGGGCGAGCAGAGCCAAGCGCTGACCACGTTCCGGGAACTGAGCGAGGAAACCGACAAGCTGGCCGCGCGCCAAGTGGACGCCGCCGACAGCGCCGCGCAGATGGCCGAGCGGCTGGAGGTGTTGCGTGATGCCACTGCTAAGGCCACCCAGCGGCAGAGCGAGGCCAACGCCGAGTTGTTGAAGGGTCAGCGCACGCAAGCCGAGGCCACGGCAGCGTTGCGACTCCTGAAGGCAGAATACGACGCGGCCGGGAAGAACACTGCAGCCTACCGCGACCAACTGGCCGATGCGGTCAAAGCTCAGAACGCAGCAAACGTCGAACTCGTAACGCTGCGCGCCAACCAGAAGGCAGCCAACGCCGAAGCCTCGTCGGCCGTGGCCGAGCAAGGCAAACTGGAGACCCAGTACAAGAAGAGCGCGGCACAGGTCGAACGCCTGGACACCGCCCTGAACAAGCAGAACGAGGCGCTACGTCAGGCGACCACGGCGGCCGAGGCGCTGGGGCTGTCCACTGCAGACGTAGCTGCGGCTGAGGGCAAGCTGCAGGCGATCTTCAACTCTGGCGTTCAGACCGTAAACGCGCGCAACGCAGCGCTCCGCGAGATGGCAGAAGCCAACCGCCTGCTCGCCATCGAAGAGAAGGCAGTTGCAGACCTGCTGGCACGCGGCCAAGCGGCGCTGCAGGCCGAGACACTGGCCCAGCGCGATGCGGCGCGGGCCACGGAGCAGTACGCGGCCACAAAGCGCGAAGCGGCTGCGGCCAACGATGCCTGGCAGAAAGAGGCCGAGGCCCTGGTCAACGCGGCCCACGCCGCCCAGCAACTGGCCCGCGAGACCGAGATTTTGGCTGCGGCCCAGCGTGAACTCGCCAACCAGAACGCCTTCGAGAAGCAGGCCACCGAAGCGCAGAAACTGCTGCAGGCGGCCCAGTACGTCAAGTTCTGGGAGAACGCGCTGGAGCAGGCCGAGACCCAGGTCAAGCAGACCGCTGACGAAGCCCAGAAGGCTGCCCAGCGCATCGACAACGCCTTCGGCACGCTCGGCGTGCGCTCGGTGCAGGCCGTCCAGCAGGAAATCGCCGAGACACGCGCTGCGATGGCAACCCTGGCGACCACTGCCGGGCAGACGGGTGCACAGCTCTCCGGCGCCTTTGCTGCGGGCGAGAACAAGATCAAGGTGCTGGAGCGGGAAATCCGCGAGCTGACCGGCACGCTGACCACCGCCGACAAGGCGGCCGGCCTGTTCAAGAACTCGCTGGGCCAGATTGCGGCCGGCAACCTGATCGCGGACGCCGTGGGCGCGATTGTGGAGCGCGTCAAGGACATGGGTCGCCAGTTCATCGCCTCGGTCGTGCAGCTCGACACGTTCCGCCGGGCCATGAACGCTGTCTACAAAGACACCGCACTCGTCGCCAGCCAACTGGATTTCCTACGCAAGACCGCCAACGATAGCGGCGTGGGGGTGGGCGGCCTCAGCGACTCGTTCGTCAAGTTCTCGGCATCCATGAAGTCGGCCAACGTACCGGCGCAGCAGAGCAACGAGCTGTTCGCCTCGCTGACCCGCGCCGCAGGCTCGCTGGGCCTCGGCGCCGAGCGCACGTCCCTGGCCCTGGACGCACTCAGTCAAATAGCGTCCAAGGGCGTCGTTAGCATGGAAGAGCTGCGACAGCAATTAGGGGATTCCCTACCTGGTGCGCTCAGTTTGACGGCCAAGGGGCTCGGAATCACCGACGCCGAACTGGTCAAACTGGTNGAGCTGCGACAGCAATTAGGGGATTCCCTACCTGGTGCGCTCAGTTTGACGGCCAAGGGGCTCGGAATCACCGACGCCGAACTGGTCAAACTGGTGGAGTCAGGCAACTTGGCAGCGCGCGACTTCTTCCCGTCGTTCACCAAGGGTCTGCAGGAACTGCACGGCGAGACAGAAGGCTTGGTGCCCACGTGGGAGCGCCTGAAGAACGCCTTCACACTGGCCGCCCAAAACGCTGGTGACGCCGGCTGGCTGGAAATCCTGACCATGGGGTTGCGCGGTCTGGGCCTGGCGGCAGGATCGGTACTGCTCCCGCTCAACGCCCTGTTTGAATTAATGGCGGGCCTGATCCGGTCTGGGGGAGCCTTGGTCGCAGCCATCGCCACATGGACAAACCCCATGGAGGCTTTGAGTGAAATCTGGGGACAGGCTGCGGATCGCCAGTCCAAGTTGACCGAGGCTTTCGACGCGACGATCAAGGGGGTCGCTCAGACAAGCGCCGCCACGACGCAACTGACCAGTAAAGTCCAAGAGACTATCACCTCGACCGACG
>NZ_JADYXA010000071.1:0-5048 GCF_015864495.1 Pseudoalteromonas sp. SWYJZ98
CAATGCCAATCCATAACTGGAATCTGACATTGTCGCAATTGGCCATCCACTTCGAAGGTAGATTAGATGGTGTGCTAGATATTTAGCAATTTAGGCTGACACAGAATTCTGAACGCCCTCTGTTTATCGAAAAGCCTCACTTTGTGAGGTTTTTTTGTGCTAAATGTATAGAAAATAATAACACCTCAAGCACCTCAACAATGATCAAAACATTTACCTTTTCGTTGCTTAGTGTATTAGCAATTTTTAACGCTAAAGCACAAGAGCTAAAAACCATCGATGAAATCCACAGTGCATATAAAAATAATTCTATTAATGCACAGCAACTCACCCAAAATTATATAGACCGAATTAATAAACTTAACCCACAATACAATGCAGTTATTAGTATTGAGCCTACAGCGATTGCTCAAGCTAAAACGTTAGATGAACTTGCCGCCAAAGGCACTTGGGCAGGTCCATTACACGGAATACCTGTACTTCTTAAAGATAATATAGAAACGAAAGGCACACTTCCCACAACGGCTGGCTCTTTAGCATTTAAAAATAACGTTACTAATAATGATGCTTTTGTTGTTAAACAACTACGTAATGCGGGCGCTATAATTTTAGGTAAAGCTAATTTAAGTGAATGGGCAAATTTTCGTTCATCCTATTCGTCGTCAGGCTGGAGTGCCGTAGGCGGACAAACACATAATGCGCACGATGTAACACGTAATCCATGTGGTTCTAGTGCAGGCTCTGCTGTAGCAGTCGCACTTAACTTTGCGCCTATAGCATTAGGGACTGAAACAGACGGTTCAATTACGTGCCCTGCCTCAGTAAATGGAGTTTATGCAATAAAACCGAGTATGGGCCAAGTATCACGCTCAGGTGTTATACCTCTTTCAAGTAGTCAAGATTCAGTAGGGCCGATGGCGCATTCACTTAAAGATGCATTGCTGGTTTTATCAGTTTTGCAAGGTGAGGACTCCCTTGATGCAACAACTACAGGGTTTGAATTAAAAGCAGGTAATCTAAAATCAAAATCGTCACTTATTATTGGTGCACTCCCTAGCGATAAATTTACAGTTGAAACGCAGCGCCTTTATGCCAAGCAGTTACAAGCATTAAAACAGGCTGGGCACACTGTTATTAATGTAGATATTACTGATAACTTAGATACGCTATTTGTTGATGAATACTATATTTTACTTTACGACTTTAAAGCCGAAATTAATCACTACCTCGCAAGCACTCCAGCACAAGTGGCTGTAAAAAGCCTAAAAGCACTTATTAATTTTAATATTAAAAATAAAAAAACAGAAATGCCCCACTTTGAGCAAGACATCCTAGTTCAATCTCAGGCTATTGATTTAACTAACAAACAAAAATACCAAGAGACTAAAGAACGCTATCGCACTTTAGCAACGACAGCCATTGTTAATGTATATAAAAACAACAAGCTTGATATTGTTATAGCGCCTACAGTATCACCCGCCTGGAAAACAGACTTAGTTAATGGTGATAATTTTAATGGTAGTAGTAGTTCGTTATCTGCTATTGCAGGCACAACGCACATAACTCTGCCGGTAGGCAAAGTAAGTGGTTTACCAGTTGGTTTGTCCATAATAGCAAATAAAGAGGGCGAGCAAGCGGCTTATGTATACGCAAATATTATTGATGAGGTGTTATCGTTAGATACAAAAAAACCTGAGTAAACTCAGGTTTTTTTAAACTAAACGGCGTTAACTATGACTTTTTAAGTGACAGTTTTTCGCCTTTTAAGCTTTTACGAACGCTTGAAATACGTGAGCGATTTACAGCTCTCGCTTCACCGGTTGCTTGTCCTGATAACTTGTTAGAACGTGTACGGCGTAAATGCGCTGGTTTTTTACCAATTTTATCAATTAGTACTTCACGGTTACTTACTTCGTAACCTTCTAAATATACACGTTTGATTTTTTGACCGATTAACGTTTCAATTTCAAACAAAGTGTTTTCTTCTTCGCGGCTAACAAATGAGATTGCTTGACCTTGGCGACCAGCACGACCTGTACGGCCAATACGGTGAACGTAATCTTCTGCAAGCCAAGGTAAATCAATATTAATTACACGAGGTAAACCATCAATATCAATACCGCGAGCAGCCACTTCTGTAGCTACTAATACACGTACTTTGCCTTCTTTAAATTCACGTAAAGCACGACGACGGTTACCTTGAGATTTGTCACCGTGGCAAACGCCTGCCGGAATACCATCAAGGTTAAGCTCTTTAACAAGCTCGTCAGCTGTTTCTTTCATGTTTACGAAGACAAGCACTTGTTGCCAGTTTTTCTTACCAATCA
Source organism: Pseudoalteromonas sp. SWYJZ98 (assembly GCF_015864495.1). NCBI lineage: Bacteria > Pseudomonadati > Pseudomonadota > Gammaproteobacteria > Alteromonadales > Pseudoalteromonadaceae > Pseudoalteromonas > Pseudoalteromonas sp. SWYJZ98. The sequence continues at coordinate 2,328 of NZ_JADYXA010000071.1, forward strand.
ATTCAGAAAGTAGTTCTTGCTTACGACGTTCTTCAACAGGGTAAACAACATGCTCAACAGTACTTGCTGTACTGTTAGTTTGATCAACACGCACTATTTCAGCTTGTTTTAATACTTTAGATGCAAATTGTTTAATTGCTGCAGGGAAAGTAGCTGAGAAAAGTAAAATCTGGCGCTCTTCTGCACAGCTTTTAATCACGTTTTGCATGTCTTCAATAAAGCCCATATCAAGCATACGGTCGGCTTCATCAAGAACAAGGTGCTTAACACTTGCAAGGCTTAAGTTACCTAAGCGAATATGATCAAATAAACGACCTGGTGTTGCAACAACAATATCTACACCTTCTTTTAAAGCGTTTGCTTGGCCGGCGGTACTAACCCCACCAAATAAACTAACGACTTTAAGTGATGTATGCTTTGCAAAATCTCTAAAATTATTTGCAATTTGTTCTGCAAGTTCACGCGTTGGCGCAAGTACTAACGCATGAGGTGCATTCGTTGTGCTGAGTTCAGACTCAACCAATTTTTGGATGATAGGTAAAGCAAACGCGGCAGTTTTGCCGGTACCAGTTTGTGCACTGGCTAAAACGTCTTTACCTTTACGAACAGCAGGGATTGCTGCGCGCTGAATGGGCGTAAGAGTGTGATAGTTAAGTTCGTCCAACGCCTGGATGATTTCAGGAGCGAAACTAAAAGATTTAAAATTCATGCTGTATAACCTACGGCCACATTATCAAGGGTCGCAAATTATACAGCAAAAACGAGTCAACAGTTAGCTTTAAACTGGATTAAAAGCTAAAAATTAGTTTGTTAAGTCATTAAAATATTGATTATCAACTCAAGAAAGCGTTAATACCTCATTTTGTTTTAATAACTGTGCTTTACCACCGACAACTTCACGTTCGTTAAGCTCATTTATTAATGGCAAACCTACTTTTTGTTGTTCATCACTAAGCGGTAAATACGGTAATCTAAATACTGGATTTACTGCACCTGTCATCATCATCGCAGTGTTAATAGCAATAGGGTTTGGCTCACAGAACAACCAGTTCATTAATGGTTGTAATGACGTATTTAACTCATCATTTTTAGTATCCATTAATTGGCGAAACAACCCAGGAATAAGGTTAGAAGTAACCGAAATAACACCGTGAGCTTTGTGTACATGACGAGCGTCGTGTGCTTCATCGTCGTTACCCGACCAACACGCAATGCCTTGCTGCTCATACTGTGCAATGCGCTCATTGCCGCCACATTCTTTAATACCAATTAGGTTCGAATGCTGTGCTAATGGTTCAATAATATCAGGTGTTAGGTCTTGACCTGTGCGACCTGCTACGTTGTAAATAAAGGCAGGTCCAATATCAAGTACGCGTTTAAAGTGCTCTTTAACACCCGCGATTGACGTACGTCCGTAATATGGGTTAATTTGCAGTGCTGCATCCATACCGCTGGCAAAGCCATATTTAGTTGCTTTAATCGCTTCACGGGTGTTGTTACTACCGGTATTACCAACAATAACCAGTTTGTCACCATATTTGTTTGCACTGTGCGCTATAAGCATTAAATGCTCTTCCCAGTTCATTAACTGGCCTTCGCCTGTTGTGCCACCGACTACAATGCCATCAACGCCCGCTGCAATTTGTATTTCAACGAGTTCATCGTACTTTGCGAGATCAATTTCACCGTTTGCTAAATATGGCGTTTTAATAGCTGTAATAAGGCTTGCTTGTTTAATTTGGTCTAGGGTGCGCATAAAAATTCATTATTTATAAAACTTGCGCTATTTGTAACATACTTGCCAGTATTTTTGGAGGTATAAGCGCACATTTAATTATAAAATCGCTTGTGTTATTGGGTTTGGTAATACAAAATAAATAACTGTATATAAAAACAGTATTTTATTTTTAACGATACCAGAGGCTTTATGCGTTTATCTGACTACTTAGCAACTCATTTTTATAACACCGATGAACTGTGCCAAGCATTAAACATAGATGCAGATACACTTTTAGCTTGGCAAGAGCGAAGTGTGTTCCCCAAACCAAGTTACTGTATTAAAAGTCAACTTAGCTGCAGCTCATATTCGGGTTTGTATGAATGCGAAGAATATGACGACTATTATCCGCGCGGCTGTGTTAATTGGGGGCAAGGTCTTTTAAAACAAAAAATAGAATCATCAAGCCATGCTTTTAATTATTTTGCGCAGCAATATACTGCAAGCCTAACTAAACTCGCTCAGCAAGGATTTACGTTTAGCGAAGAGCTATTTGGCTGTGAAATAGACGAGCACTTACAGCAAGTTTGGCAACAGTTTTTATGCAGTAAATATGGCGTACTTACTCAAAATGGATTAATAGACGAAATAGTCTCGGTAGACATTGGCAGGCTATTAGTTGACGACATTACAGAACTGCGCAGTAAAGCGAGTTTAAACCAAGAAGAAAGAGCGCTACTACACCCCGCCATGAAGCTTTTAAACAAAGCGTTAGGGCATGGCGCCGATCATGAAAAACAACATACATTACGCACCCGCTATATAGATGCACTTATTTTAAAATACGATTTATCTATTAAATAGTTTTGCATTAGTTTATTTATTTGTAACTATTCAGCCTCATCTGAAATGAATATATCAGGCAGCTGATTTTTGAATAATAACTCAAGGGCTAGGCTTGCAGATACATATTGTTTTCTGCAAGTCGATAAATAGCTTCTCAG